>JAIPJS010000035.1 GCA_021734025.1 Candidatus Neomarinimicrobiota bacterium | reverse complement strand
ATGATTACTACAATGGTATTAATGTAGGCTTAGCTCACGGGGATTTTCCGAGGCCAAAAGCTGAGTATGGCAATGGAGGGTTGACCACAAAATTTGGCCGCAAAAGTTTCCTGGCTGACGATGAGATAAAACTAAACAAATGGTACCATTTGGTAGCTGTATATATTGCCTGGGACTCAGTTGTGGTATTGATAGATGGCAAATCAAGAGCAGGAGAATTTAACGGCTTTGCCACAAACATGACCTATTCGGATGGTCCCGCCCGGATTGGTACGAAGGACAATAATTACGATGCCCCACCCTGGTATTTTAAAGGGGCAATTGATGAATTATTTATTTTCAATCGGGTATTAAACCCTAATGAAATCCGAAAGTTGATGAATTTTACTCACAAACCCTTCCCCGCATTATCTGACTAAAGTGAGCGTTTTCACCGTCATAAATAAAAATACCTATAACACCAATCTTCTTTTATTTATCATGGTATTTCCCTGTTTTGGTCAGGAAAATTTCAAAAACAAACATCTGGAATTGAGTTTGCCCATAGATTCCGATTCCCTTATTGCTTATTACCCTCTGGACGGACACGCCCTGGATGTCGGCAGTCATCATCATCACGGTAAAATTTTTGGAGCAGAACCCACAACAGATCGGAATGGCAGGGCTGAGGGAGCCATGTGTTTTGATGGTCAGGATGATTATACCGATCTGGGAAACTCTAAGAAGCTGAAACCGGATTTTAGGATACACTGATTCTCAATCAGTGGTATCATTATGCCGCAGTTTATAAGGCAGTTCATGATTTGGCGTTATACATCAATTGTGAGAAAGTACCGGGAAAGTATAGAGGATTCGCATCTTCCCTGACCTATACCAATGGTCCGGTAATTATCGGGGAAAAAGATACCAATTATGATGCACCGCCCTGGTACTTTGAAGGTGCGGTGGATGATTTAATCCTCTTTGCACGGGTATTGTCCGGAAAGGAAATAAAAGCTTTGTACGATAATTAATCCCGGATCCGGCACATCAATTGATTTTTCGGGTTAGCCACTCCTCCCGCAACAGCGCATGCCGGAGTTCATCTAAAACCACTCCCTGTTTAACAACGGCCTGACGCAGCCGCCCCTCCAGACGAAAACCATTCTTTTCCAATACCCGGACGGAAGCGGGATTATTGGAAAAAACACCTGCAAATAAGCGTAAACATTCAGTGTTGGTGAAGATCCAGCCCACCAATTTACCCACACACCGCGTCACAATATCCTGCCCCCAATACGGCTCACCCAACCAGTACCCGATTTCTGCGCTGTACCGATAGACATCATCCCGGGGATGATACCCGGTGCCACCGATAAGCAAATCATTCTGGGCAATCACAAAAACTGAATTGGACAGATGTTCAATGGCGGTATCCAGCCACTGTTCTGCCGTCTCATCCGTATAAGGATGTGGAAATCCATCCCTAAGATTTCGTGCGACCTTTTCATTGTTGGCGAATGCCACCAGACGCGCTTTATCTTCCCAGCGGAAACTGCGCAGACTGTAAATATCATCTACAACAATTCGAATCATCCAGACTAATTTCCGTCATAAGGTCGCCCTTCGCCCTTCTCGCAATATTCTTTCAGGCTGGATAGGTAATAGGCCCAGTTATAGCTACAGCTGGCAAAGAAATCGGTCTCCTCCCTCCAATTGGTATGGGCGAATCTCAGTTCAGACCCACCGGGAATTCGGGTGATTTCAAATGTGAAGTGTGTGGCAAGCCATTCCTCATCGCCCTTGATGCAGGTCCAGACCACACGCTCCGGTGGAACAAGTTCGTCAATTTTCATCTCGTTATGAAATCGGGCACCAAAGTCAAAAACAGCAACAGAACCAATTTCCGGCCGTGCCTTAGCGTTTTCTGTCCACCAGGATTGGAGTCCTTCCTCCTCGGTAAGCGCTTTGTAAATCCGTTCCGGTGGCGCGTTTATCGTCAATAAGTGGCGGATGGCAGACATGACCCCTCCCTTGTTCAAATGATGGTGTTTTAAACTAATAGATTATTTTCACTATCACCAAATTGTATTCGCAGGGAGAGATAACTGGAAAACAGGGGGAATTCTGATAAATTTCGCCGCCATGGTGACAACTGAAAAAACCCAAAATCATCCAGGCCTGGGAACCATTTGCTATGTTGCCAGCCAACGAGCAAAACGATTGAATATTACCGTGAAATCACCCGACTTTGTTCGTGTCGCGGTCCCCGCGGGAATCCCAATTTCTGCTGCGGCTTCGTTCGTGGAGTCACACCGAGATTGGATTTTAAAGCAACAGCAGCGCATGCTTACCGAAGCACACCAGTCGTCCAAAATTCTGGTGCCGCTACCAGAAGATATAACGATCGCTGCCAGAACATTGTCCCATCGAATTTCGGTCCTGGCAGAAAAATATCATTTCAGATATAATCGGATAACATTCCGCCGCCAACGCACCCGCTGGGGTAGCTGCTCCCGGGAAAATAATATCAGTTTGAACCTGAAGATCGATTCTCTACCCACACATTTACAGGATTATATCCTGCTGCATGAGTTGGTGCATACACAGGTAAAAAATCACGGACCAAAGTTCTGGAGCACCCTGAACAAGGTGACTGCCAATAAAGCTCGCCAGCTTGCAATAGAATTACGCAGATATCGACTGGTATAAAAAAGCCCCACCATTACCTGGCGGGGCTGATTAGAAATCGTGTCGGATTATCTGTTCTTAAATGGCCATCAGTCTATGCATCCTGCTCCAGGTCGATTACCGTAACTTTGCCAAAATCATCAATTGGTTTTTCGAACAGGTCGGGATTGCCCACAACCATGATCAACAACTGCTCCGGTCGAAGGTATTTTCTGGCAGCGGCATTTACCTCTTCCAGGGTCAATGATTGATATCCCTTCACCGCATCAGTGAGATAGGACTGGGGTTTACCTTCAAACTTCAGGTTTAGCAACTGACGGGCGATTTTATTGGGCTCGTCATACTTGAAGACATCCCGGTTGATGATAGAGGCTCTGGCCCGGTCAAACTCCGCCGGTGTAATTCCCGCTTCATTCATGCGGGTAATCTCCTGAACCAATAGCTCCAATGCCCGGTGGGTCGTTTCCCCCTTGGTCTCGGTTCCAGCCTGAAAGACGCCGGGAAGCTGCCAACCGGCACTGAAATTACTCCAGACCGAGTAGGCCAAGCCCTCATCCGACCGAATTTTCTCCGTAAGGCGGGACTTGAATCCACCAGCGCCCAGTATATAGTTCATCACCGAAACAGCAAACCGGTCCGGATGAGTATCCTGCAATGGACTCAGCATACCAACGCGGATATTGGATTGAACAAGCTCTTTTTTTACCAGAATCACCCGGGACTCTGTCACCGGTTCAATGTCCGGCACGTCCGGGATCTGCAGTTCAGCTTGTAGCCAATCGCCAAATACCCGATTCAGTGCAGATTCCAATTCCTGCCGCGTGAGATCACCGGTTACGGAAAGAATCACATTATTGGGATGATAGTAGTCCTTCCAAAAAGCAAGCAGATCATCCCGGGTTATGCCATTGTAGGAAGCTTCATCGGCGTGCACACCCAGAATGGAATTTGGATAGAGTCCTTTAGTAAATTCACGGCTTACTATGGCTTGTGGATTGTCATTCTCCCGGCGAACCTGTTCAAGGCGTAGATTGCGGTGCAATTCCAGCTTTTCCTGCGCGAATTTTGGTGCCGCGAAAATGTCACCCATGACATTCAATACCCCGGTGAAATCCTCCTTGAGACAACTCATCCCTGCTCCGGTAGCCCGTCGGCCACCCCAGGTTTCAATACTGGCCGCCCGTGATTCCAGATAGTCGTTAATTTCATCGCCGCTACGTTCTCCGGCACCGCCGGTGCGGAGGACATCACTGAACAGGTTCACCAAGCCGGCTTTATCAGGATTCGTGTACACCCAACCGCCAGCCAGTTGCGCCTGTACCTCTACCAGCGGTAGTTCGTGATTTTCAATGAAAATGACCTGAATGCCATTGCTGGTTGTGAATTCCTGGATTTCAGGAAGGGTCGCTTCTACCGGTGGGAATGTCATCTCACGGGGGTCTTTACGTTTCATGTGATCTTCCCCGTTTCCGGAATGATGTGGCAGCATTTGACAGCCCGCCAATATGAACAGGGTTACAGTCAAAATGATACCGCGTGAAAAATTTGTTTTTACCATCATTTCACCTCCCCGGCATTGGCCTGCTCGGTAGGCGGAACCAGGTAAACGACCGTGCGATTGGTGTCCTTCAGGTATGTATTGGCAACCCGCTGCACATCTTCAGCGGTGACCGCTTTGATCTCTTCCGGGAATTTCTCAACCAGGCGCCAATCGCCGCCCACTGTGGCATAATATCCCAATTGGAAACTCAGGCCGGCATTTGTACGGAGCCCCTTCAGGTAGGACATCCGGCTCTGTTTTTTCACACGCGCCAATTCCTTCTCAGTAATCCCATTTTCCTGGATGTCACGGATAATTTCCAACAAAGCTGTTTCAAGCTCGGTATTGGTATGCTCACCCTGGGTCGTTCCGGACATAACGAAAAGTCCCGGATATTTCCCCGGATCTGGTGAACACCAGACATTGGAGGCAAGCTGCTTTTCTTCCACAATGGTTTTGTATATGCGGGATGTGCGCCCGTCTGTGAGAACATCAGCCAGTACATTCAGAGCGGCATTATCAGGATGCTGAATGTCTCCCATATGCCAGGCCATCATAAGGGCAGGGTTGGAATCGAATTCTACTGTTGCCTTGCGTAATTTGGTCTGTGGTGGTTCCACAACAGATACGGGTGGCGGATCAGGTTGAGACGGAATCTGACCAAAATATTTTTCCATGAGTGGAATCAGTTCATCCGGATATACATCACCCACCACCACGGCAGTGGCACGGTTGGGAGCATAATACCGGCGGAAAAATGCATCCAGCGTTGACAGCTTCATTTTGAACAGATCTTCCATCAGTCCAATGGTCAAAATTTTATAGGGAAATATGGTGTAGGCGGTTTCATAGAGTTTCAGGTACATGAG
>JAIPJS010000034.1 GCA_021734025.1 Candidatus Neomarinimicrobiota bacterium | reverse complement strand
CCAAGGCTGTGTATTATGCACCGAATCGGGAGACGGCAGACCTGTTGGCCGCCCAATTTATTGACACCTATAGTGACCGCTATCCCGCCTTAATCCGGAGTTTCGAAGAAGATCGGGACGCGTGTCTGGCCCATCTGGAATTTCCGCAGTCCCACCGAAAGTATATTCGGACGACTAATCTCCTGGAACGGGCGTTTCAAGAAGAGAAACGCCGGACCAAAGTGATTCCGCAGCATATCAATGAACAGGGCGCACTGAAACTGGTCTATGGCGTCCTCATTCGGGCGTCCCGGCGCTGGAACCGGGTCACGATGGATGAACCCGCTTTGGCCACGTTACGCAAAATTCGAGCGATCATGAGTGAAAAAGATGTCGAAGAAATTACCCAAATATCATTACCATTGGCGGCGTGACACCAGATGTGTTTTTACACAAAAATTGGGACTTGACCCGCCACATGCTCATTCCCTCCCATAATTCAATACCTGATTACTTTTAGTTTTACCTATTCAAAATATATGTATTCCCTCTTCATGCTTCTGTTGTGTTATTTCTGACTTTCGGTTTGCAATGTATCAGTATCTGCCGAATTCATTGATGAGTCTAACATTTCTTTCAAATTTTTCGGCAATGCAGTTAATGCGATAGTTTCATGAAAGCGAGCCTCCGGTTCCCTTTTAGAGGGCAATTTTGTGATGTGGACTGATATCTTGATTTTTGACCTTGTAATATTATCCAGAGAATACCTTCCCCATAATAAGTTATCCAACATCCTGTTGGTTGCCGGTTTTTCATACTGCACTCCGTTGGTAAGTGAATCCACGGACTTCTTTTTGAAGAACCCATTTTTCGGTTCTCCCATTTGATGCGGTCTCGCATACTTACTGTATGTTACAAAAGGTTTTAACTTGAACTCCCCTTCTTTTCCTGATTGAGAATTAATTGTTACAACCCCACGAATATCTGAAACTCCTATCGGCCTCTGGTGATAATCATACACAAAAACCGCTAATCCGGTGGCAACCGGTACAATCTCAAAATGATGCACGAGAGTCATTACAATTGAACCATTATGGACTCCTGTGTCCGGATGCGAATGTCCTCGTTGTAAATTTTGTCCGTTCAGAGAAGTCAGCATCATGGCTATCGCGATGAAATATGCTATGGTTATATTACCGTATTTCAATGCTTGATTACTCAAGATTACTTTGCCCAATGAATAACGGGGATGGAGAAATGAAATAGCCCCATCCCCGTTTACTTTCTCTCTCCCATTCTTTTATTTGAGATAGACCATCTTCTTGATCGACTCGTAGTCTCCGGCATGAATCCGGTAAAAGTACACTCCAGTACTCACTGCACCTCCGTACCGATCTTTTGCATTCCATTTGATGGAATACTGACCGGGCTCCTGCACTTTATTCACAAGTGTTACGACCCGCCGTCCCAGGACATCGTAAATCGTGATCTGTACCTGCGATCTCTCAGGCAATGAGTATTTGATTGTCGTTACAGGGTTAAACGGATTCGGATAGTTCTCATACAACGAGTAACTATCCGGTAGTTCGTCCGGTTCGTCTTTGGTATTCGTGATCGATCCCCGGACCAGCGTCATCATGCTTGCTTCTCCGGTGGTGCGTTGACTGCCATCTGAAGTAATAATCCTATGATAGAGTTCGACAGAGTCGTTCGCCGATACGGTTAGATCACTCAGCAGCGAATCCACTTCGGGATACGAAACAGCCATTTCACTGGTCGCGCCTGCGTTGAAGTTAACTGCCAGGTTTTCATTACTGAAACTTCCGTCAGTGGAGAGCTGATAGATGTACACAACTTCATTACCGTTGGGATCGTCCGCTTCTTCCCACTGAAATTGCAGGCTGTCAGTCACAGTGCCCTCGATTGTCAGCGATGCGCCATCCTGTGGCAAGGTAATCATCGAGGAATCCGGCGCCATATTCGGACTGAGCAGCAGCTGGCCGCGCAGTTCGCCTGGTGCATACGTTTCACTGTGAATATTCGCGTACATCATTTCGTTACGGAGCATCGAGGCGGTATCCGGAGACAGAGTGAACGTATTTTCATTCGCCGCGTACACTCCGCTTCGCAGATCTGAAGAGGTATTTGCATTGAGCGCGAAGGCAATGCCGCCGTTTTGGTCCGCGCCCGCGATGTGGAGATGCGAACCGCCAGCGATATCACTGTTAAAGTCACTGATCAATCCACTAAACGATCCGGTCAGTGTGAGTTCTGTACCGCGCAATTCGGCTGCGACTCCGCCCATGCCGCTGCTGGTATCCGGATCTACTTCGTTCATGCCGGACAACGTACCCTGAAAATAGAGATTCGACACCGGCAATAGCTGGGCCCGGATTTCTCCGGCACCGTGGGCTGCCGTATGAACGTTCGCGTATAGTTCCCGGTTCATGAGCGCCGTTTTCTGGTCTGCTGTCAGCTCGTAGCTGTTATCAGAGACCGCATACGTTCCACTCCTGAGATCCGAACTGGTTGTGGCGTTCAACGCAATCTCAACGCCACCATTCGAACCGACCGGCGCGAGATGCAGGTGCGAACCGCCGCCCACATTTGCATCAAAGTCACTGGAAAGATTCATAAATGATCCGGTCAGGAACAGACTGTCACCGCGAACTTCGGCGAAGACGGCTCCTGTCCCGGTTGTTTCTACCGGGCCGACCTCGGCGGCACCGGAGAACAGCCCTTCGAAGTACGCATCGGATCGCGGAACCAGCTGCCCACGCAATTCACCGGCGCCGTAGGTTACCGTATGAACATTGACATACAGTTCTCTGGCCATGAGTGCTGTCTTCTGTTCGGTTGTGAGCTCATACCGGTTCTCAGTGATTTCATACGTTCCGCTGCGCACATCGCTGCTGACATCCGCATTCAGGGCGATTGTCACGCTGCCTGCCTGTCCTGCCGGCGCCATGTGCAGATGGGTTCCGCCACCGACATCCGCATTAAAGTCGCTTTCCAGCCCGTGAAATGAGCCACTCATCCAGAGACTATCACCGTGGAGTTCGGCCACGGCGCCGCCCATCGCATTCGAATTCACCCGGTGCGTCTGGCTGCCCGCGGTCAGGATCGCCTCGAAATGTGCATCAGCATCCGCTCGCAATAGCTGTCCGCGCAGCTCGCCGGCCGGATGATCCACCGTGTGAATATTCACATAGAATTTCCTGGCCATAAGAGCTGATTTCTGTTCTGAGGATAGTTCAAAACTATTGTCTGCTTCCACAAACGTTCCGCTGCGCATATCGGCATTCACGGATACATTCAGCGGAATTTCAACGCCACCATTCGAACCTGCCGGTGCCAGGTGCAGATGCGAACCGCCGCCAATATTCGCGTTAAAGTCACTGCTCAGTCCTTCGAAAGTGCCGCTCAGGAACAGGCTGTCGCCTTCAAGTTGAGCCGTCACCATTCCGGATCCCGTCGTAGCGACTGACGGCACTTCGCTGCTGCCGGAAAGCCTGGCAGTAAAACTCATGGAGACCGGATCCTGTATATTGATCCTGTATCCCATGTAATCGTGGTTCACACACTGATAGTAGAGCAAATCAGGGGCATCGGACGGTGGAGTAAAGGTCAGTGTGTCAGTACCGTCAGCCCCGTTATTGGTGACCCCATTGTTATACTCACCGTCGCCGTTACCGACTTCATTGGTCGTGATATAAAACGGATGAAACGAGGGAACGTTATCCATAACAAATGCATAAGTATTCCCGCGCGTCAGGGTTATTTCAGCCCCTTCAGTTCCATCGATGGCATATCCTTCACTATATCCCTCTTCAAAGTGAGGATGTTCTGAGGTCTTAGTGACCACTGTAACTGTATAGACCTCATCGTAATCCTGGGCCTGCACATCTCCGGGAAAAGTCAGACTAATAAGTCCGGCAAGCAGCATTGACAGCGCTGTGCCAAACCAGTGATAAAAATTTGTCGTATATTTTGATTTCATACTCGCTCCTCCTTGTTTCGAATCATATTCGACTGCCCTGTCAGCTTTTCAGCGATGTTGCTACCTGAGTATGTAGCTCTATACAAATCACATTCCAGCAGGACCGGTAGTCTGAAACCGCCTAAATACAGGCATCAGGAGGATGCTGTAAAAACGCCATTTAGTTAATTACTGTTGAATTTGCCACAAAGTGTTGGAAATGCGACACAAAAAGGAAATTAATAGAGGAGGATTACGGCATCAGGAATCGGTTCGGAGGTTGTATTTTTCCATACGATAAATAAGCGTCTGGCGGGAGATATCCAGTAGTTCCGCCGCCCTGGTCTGGTTCCCTTTTGCTTTGTCCAGCGCTTTTGTTATTAAATCTTTTTCGATTTGCTCCAGGGAGATACCAGTATCAGGGATTTGCAATTCCAGGTTGCCCGCTTTTGAATTCTTCTGTCCACCAATGCTGTCCGGGAGATGCTCCGGATAGATATCGCCGCCTTCGCTGAGGATGAGTGCGCGTTCAATAATATTTTCCAGCTCCCGCACATTTCCGGGATACCCGTATTCGAACAGCTGATTGAAGGCCTCCTGGGTGACCTTAATATCTTCATCCGGGGCATGTTTTTGCAGGAAATGGTCCACGAGCAGGGGGATATCTTCCCGGCGATCTCTGAGCGGCGGCATATGCACGGGAAAAACGTTCAGCCGGAAATACAGATCTTCTCTGAACGCACCGGACTCGACGGCCTCTTCGAGATCCCGGTTGGTGGCGGCGATTATCCGGACGTCGACCGGGATTTCATTATCGTGCCCAATGGGAGTCACTTTCCGCTGCTGCAATACCCGCAACAATTGCACCTGCACATTCTGGGGGATCTCCCCCACTTCATCGAGCAGAATGGTTCCACCGTCAGCGAGGACGAACTTCCCTTTCTGATCACCGGTTGCGCCGGTAAAACTGCCCTGCTTGTGGCCAAAGAGCTCGCTGGCAACCAAATCCTTGGGAATTGCGCTGCAATCAACGGGGATGAACGGTCCCTCTTTTCGGGGACTATTGTAATGAATGGCGCGGGCGGCCAGTTCTTTGCCGGTGCCGGTCTCGCCGGTCAGAAGCACTGTGGAATCGCTGTTCGCCACCTTGCTCAACAGTGAAAAAACCTTCTGCATCACCACGCTTTTGCCGACAATCCGGTCAAAACTATACTTCTCAGACAGCTGATTCCGCAGCAGCCGGTTCTCCATTTTGAGTTCACGAAACCGGAGTGCCTTGTGGACGGTAAGAAGCAGTTCGTCTTTCCCGATCGGTTTGGGGATGAAATCGTAAGCGCCGCTTTTCATGGCATCCACGGCATTTTCCACGGTGCCAAACGCGGTGATAAAAATCACCATTGTTTCCGGCCGAAACCGTTTCACCTCTCTCAGAATATCGAAGCCGCTGCCGTCCGGAAGCTTTAAATCGGTAATAACCAGGTCACAATCGCGGTTATGGATTTCGGCCAGGCAGCTTTCGGTATTATTATGGAGCAGCACCTCATACCCGTCACTCTCCAACATGGCTTCAAGCATGTGAGCAATCTTTTCGTCGTCCTCCACTACAGCGATAGTTCTGCCCGTGGCCTCATCGCTTTGAACCGGGGCTTTCGCTGTATCCTGAACCGGTTTATTCTGACCCACAATTACTCTCTCATAGTTTGGTTATTACGCAATATTTGTTCCTTCAACCATGATATTACCTGAGCAGATTATAAACAAGAAAAGAATAGTTCCCCTGCTAAGAACAACCCGGGGAAAATTTAACCAGGTACTCCGAAATGGTTTCCAAAACTTCACGGCCCGATTTTTCCACGTTAAGTGCTTCCCAGATTTAACCCAAATCACATTCCGTATTCAGGGATTGACTGTGGTCAAATTACGTGATAAGCTTTGTCACGATTAAGATGGATTGTGTCAACTGACAGGAAATATCTCCAATTTAAGCAAATACCTTTTTCGAATTCCAGGCACGCAAAATTGTCAGAGATTTTAAGTAGTTCTGTATAATCATATCACAGGGGCGTAAAGAAAGCAGGAGATAAGTATGAATTACATCAGAGTATCGTTCTTTATCTTACTGGGGATGCTTGTGGTAGCCGGAACAGGGTTGGCACAGGATACCTCATTAACCGTGACAGAGACGGGAAACATTGGCATTGGGACTACAACCCCACAGGTGCTGTTAGAGGTGAGTGGCAAAACAATCATTCGTGAACCGGGAATTACGGGCAATGCGTCGGGAGTAACCGGCGGTCTGGAAATACGTGGTACTGCCGGAAGTTATGCTCCTTCCCTGTCATTGGATAACGGAAATCAACAGTGGAATATCGTCCCCTGGAATGATAATTCACTGAAAATCGTGAAGGTAAGCGGCAACACCGTTACCCCCTTCGCCATCTATGGTGATGCATTTATGGATGCCCTGGTAATAACCTCCACAGGAATCGGGATCAATAATCCAAACCCCGGTGAGAAGCTGGATGTCAACGGAAATATTGGCGTCAGCGGCACGGTAGACGGGGTTAACGTGTCCGGATTCAAAGCGGAATATGATGCCGGCCAGTCCCGGTATTTTCAATTTGGAGGACTGAATCAAGCTGCAGTCGATGTGGATACCGACTGGACCAAACTCGTTACCACGGCCGACAGTCATTCCTTTACCAAAGATGGAAGCACCACCAACATTGAAGTGACCGTCAACTCACAATTCAGGATCGGAACGCTCAATGCAGCAGGGGTCCAATTCCAGGTGAGAATTGATGATACTACAACCCCTGATTATGGTAATTTTGGAGTAGTAAAAATAGATAGTACCGGGAAATCCCAATCCCTTTTTGCGGTATTTCAAAACCTTGCTCCTGGTACGCATACGGTCAGTCTCTGGGCTCGAACCGGCCCGTCGGGAACCGCTGAGTCCGTCTCAGTTGACCCCGGAGGATGGGGCGGGAAAATTATCGTGAAGGAAACGCGATAATTGACTTCGGGACCCTACCCGGGAAACCATTGCAAACCCGGAAGATAGCATATTCCGGAGTTTATGCCCGGGTTGAAGCATTTTATCAGGATTGGTCCACCGGTTGAGCCGCAGTATTATTGCCCGGTTCATCGGCGGGATTGACCTGAACACATATATTGAGGGAGGAAGTTATGTCAAAGAAAAGAGAACCACTTTTATATATGAGGCGTTTCCTGGCAACGATTTTCATCTCCACCACAGCAATCATTTTTCTGGCCTTGAGCGGTAACCTGGCAACCGCACGCGCTCAAACCGCCGATTTGGTGCTGCAGGACACCACCATTTCCGGCCAGGCGGAATTCACCGCGTCCGTTTCCATTACCATGGGGCCTGATTTTACCATCACCGGAAGTGGTGAGGTGACCACGAACTCTCCTAAAGTGTCGATCCTCCCGCAATTTTATATTGCGGAGGGGGGCCGGATGCATATCGTAACGGCAGGTGAAGAAGTGGGTATGCAGGCAGAAAGGTCGTTCATCCCGGACGAATTTGCACTGTCCCAGAATTACCCGAATCCCTTCAATCCAAAGACAACCATTGAATACTCGGTACCGAAATCCGGTCGGATCGTTGTGGCAATTTATGATGTCACCGGTCAGCACATTCGGGATCTGGTACATACCGTTCAGCAGCCGGGTCACTATACAATCGAATGGGACGGGACGAACACTGACGGGGAATCAGTATCGTCCGGCACCTATCTATACCGAATCACCGCAGGGAAATTCCAGTCGGTGAAAAAGATGGTGCTCTTAAGGTAATTTAAGGTCAACACAAAAGGCCCCAAATCTTCGTATAAACGGGGCCTTTTGTGTTAATCTGCCCCCCTCATTCCACCACCGATTACTCCGTTCCTCCTGTGCTGCATATCCCGAAGTGGTTAGTACTTCTGCCGGACAATGAATGGAATGAAGTCCACCCGCGAAATTATTTAGCGTCCTGTTTTTCTTTCAAGATTCACAAATTAGTTCGAATTTTATTCCGTTCACCAAAATTGATCTTTCCGGTACGCAATATTTAGAAGATTCCCAAGATTATGCTTTCCAGGTTCGTCTGAGCAGCTGTGCATTAATCGCGACGATCACCGTACTCATCGACATCAGTAGTGCCCCGACGGCCGGGGACAGGATAATGCCTATGGGCGCTAAAACACCTGCCGCAAGCGGTAGCGCAAAGATGTTATATCCGGCGGCCCACCAGAGGTTCTGGATCATCTTGCGGTGGTTGGCGCGACTCAGCTGCAGAATATTCACGATGTCCAGCGGATTGCTCTTCACCAGGATAATCCCGGCAGATTCAATGGCCACGTCCGTGCCGCTGCCGATTGCGATGCCCACATCGGCCCGCGTGAGTGCCGGGGCGTCGTTCACCCCGTCGCCGACCATGGCGACGCGCTTGCCCCCCTCCTGGAGCGCGGCGACTTTTTTATCTTTGTGCTCCGGGAGGACTTCCGCGAAATACTGGTCGATATCCAACGCCTGTGCCACGGATTTCGCCACGGCCTCGCTGTCCCCGGTGAGCATGACGACTTCCAGGCCCATAGCGTGGAGTTTCTGCACGGCCTCGCGACTTTCATCGCGAATGACATCCGCCAGGGCGATGCCGCCGAGGATTTCATCTTTCCGAATCAAATAGACAGCCGTCTGGCCCGCGTCATTCGCCTGGGATTGAAATTCCGACAACGATTTCGGTACTTCCAGTGCCAGATGTTCCAGCAGACGCGGCCCACCGAGATAAACCGTCTTGCCATCCGATTGCGCCCGGACACCCTTGCCTTTGATGGCCTCGAAATGCGAAACATCGGGAAGCGATAATTTTTTCTCTTCCGCCGCATTCCGGATGCCCCGGGCGATAGTGTGCTCCGAATCTCCTTCAATAGCGGCTGCCAGTGCCAGGATATCTTCTTCGGATTCGTCACCCGCCGGCGCAATGTTCACCACGCCGAATTCCCCCCTGGTGAGCGTGCCGGTCTTATCGAACATCACCGTGGTAATCTCTCTGGCCTGCTCCAGTGCTAACCGATCCCGGATAAGAATCCCGTTGTTTGCTCCCAGGGATGTGGTGATCGCTACCACCAGCGGCACCGCGAGTCCCAGCGCATGGGGGCACGCGATCACCAGAACGGTTGCCACGCGGGCGATGACCTCCACACCAAAACCGACGGCCACCGTCCAGGCAATCGCGGTAATGACCGCCACGCCCAATGCAATATAAAACAGCCATCCCGCTGCCTTATCCGCCAGCATCTGAGTGTCGGACTTGCTCTCCTGTGCCTCTTCCACCAAGCGCATAATGCCAGCCAGCGCCGTATCATCGCCGGTGGCGGAGATGCGTATCCTGAGGCTCCCGTCACCATTGATCGTCCCGCCAATAACGTCATCACCTTGTCCCTTGGACACCGGCTTGGATTCGCCGGTGATCATGGCTTCATTCAGTTCGGAGTCACCCTCTTCAATAGTCCCATCTGCGGGGACGCTCTCGCCTGGACGTACTAACACGAGATCGCCATCCTGCAAATGGTCGACGCTCACTTCTTCGGTGTCGCCGTCATCCGTAATTCGCTCTGCGGTATCCGGCATGAGTTGCGCCAGTTCATCCAGCGCACCGGAGGCCTGCCGGATACTGCGCATCTCGATCCAGTGGCCAAGCAGCATGATGTCTATTAAGGTCACCAGTTCCCAGAAGAAACCCTGTCCGGTGGCCAGGAAAAGTGCGCCAACACTGTAGACAAACGCCACTACAATGGCCAGGGAGATGAGCATCATCATGCCGGGTTTGTGGTTTTTCAGCTCCGGCACCGCCATCCGGAGAAAAGGCAACCCGCCGTAGAAAAAGACAATGACGGCAAAGATCGGCGTGATCCACCCGCTGCCGGCGAATTCCGGCATGGCAAAGCCCAGCCACTGCTGGATCATCGGACTGTACAGAATGACCGGCACCGAAAGCAGCAACGACCACCAGAATTTCCGCTTGAACATCTGCTCGTGCCCGGAGTGGTCTACCGAATGGTCGTGATTCGAACCGTGATTATTACCGTGATCCGAGTGTGAATCTCCATGGTTTTCATGATTCATAGCAAGTCCGCCTTATCGCTCAGTTTTCCTCATCTCTGGAAAAGTTTTAAACCAGAATTGACAATGTCCAATGGCTAAAGTCATTTTTTTACATCATGCATATTGTATCTATAGATTCTCCTGCATTTCCTGATATTCTTTTTTGGAAATCTCACCCTTGGCGTACCGCTTTTTCAGAATATCCAGCGGCGTGTCCTGGATAAAATTGCTCCCAGACGATGTATTTTTCAGAGTTTGCCCATTTGTTATCTGGCTTGCAATCCAGATTCCACCCCCGATAACGGCTAACCAAATGATTCCACCAAATCCCATCATATCAGATTCCTTTCGCTGCGCATGAAAAAAATTTATATTTGATATTTTCGTTTACCATCCTCCGAAACTCAGCGCCATTGTCCCGGTGAGACCGCCGAGATCTTGCCCGGACAGGTTCCCGTACGTTAGTCCGCTCATCGCCAGGTAGGTAGCGCCGATCTCCCAGGTCACGTAACTGTTCAGGGGCATTTGCAGAGCAATCCCCGGCTCCACCACCAGGAAATTATCCGAGTCCTCTCCGGCATCGTGTGTATTGAAGGCATGTCCTCCGAAGTGAAATCCGTCTCCGGCCGATCCTGCTCCGATCAGGGTTTGCACTGCAATCCTGACTGGAGATTCTGTGGCAAAAAAAGCCTGAAATTCCACGCCGCCGTACCCCAGGTTTGCATTGCCGCTATTCGGCTGTTCCACCTCGTTTAAAAGCCAGTAGCCGGAGAGCCCCACAGAAAATGCCCGGTCGACACGCCAGCCTCCCCGGAGTCCGGCCCACAGTCCCGGTTCGCCCTGCACTCCGGACAATTTGAACGCCGGACCGACATATCCGCCGGAACCGTGCCCCGCGAACATACCCATGAAAGGCATGGCTGAACCCGATGCGGGGAGCGCGATTAGCGACATTGTGAAAACTACTGAGAGTAAAATTTTATGCAATTTCGAACTTGGTAACATCATCTGTAACCCTGATTCCCTGATAGTTGATTTCTTTGCTCTAGGCAGTGGTTTACATTCCTCCGTGCATCCCGCCGCCCATGTGATCGCCCATAATTTCCGTCATCATATTTTCGCCGTAGTAAAATCCCTGACCACCGTAAACCGGCTGCATCGATTTGGTCTCGATTTCGCCAGTCCGGTTGTTCCGGACAGTCACGTGAACGTTTGTATCGTACATTGGCATGTGATCAAACTCTTCCCATGGAACAGAAATATCGAGCGCAAACCGGATCGTCTCATCGCCGGAAAGCGAACGCCATCCCGAATCCATTGAAGCGAATGATGCCGGTCGCTCAGCGTATAACCCGAAGCCGAGAGAATCCCCGCCTTCAGTGGCGAAGAGTTTGGACCCAATCTGCTGCGGAGCGTATGAGCTGTCGAAGGCGAATGACGCAAATTCCAGGTTCACCGGTGTCGTCCAGAAATCTTGCGTCGCTTCAGTCCGATAAAAATCCGGCGGATTTATCCGCAATCGGAGGTCATACGTCCCCGGTGCTAACGCGGTGTTCGATTCATATCGATAGCCGTGTTCGCCCATCACAGGCTCGAGCTGATAGGTGAAGGTATCCTGTCCCGACATTGCCTGGAGCGTGGCGCTGCCAGCCATAATCGGCATTCCGGTTGATCCTGCGCTCATCACACTATCTTCGTACACGTGTACCATAAAATGATGCGAATCCTCGTCCGGATGATGCCGGTTCATCATACCACCGGCTCCCATGGAATACAGATCGCGTCCTCCACCGTACACGAGATCAATCCCCATGTCATTCAGATGCCTGGTGTCAATAAGTTGCCAGTCCGAACCGTCGTCTTCGTGATTAACTTTTCCCAGATTTTGTGGATCCACTGTAAAATCAATCTCCACAGGATTCTGCCAGAGATTCGATGTCGTCTCGGTGCGTAGAAACGATGGCGGCTCCACTTGGACTGTCACCGTATGTGTTGAGGCGTTTGCGTCCGATTCCATCGGATTTTCAGAATCGGAGCACCCCGCCAGGTATAGTATTCCGAGCAATAAGACGCCCGCCCCAATCATTTTTCCTATCTGTTTGTATTGCATTGTGTCTTCCTTTTTATAGTTATGTTGACATTAGCTAGTAGTTTATCCTCAAATCACATGCCAACTACATAGTGAAATCTTTATATATTGGTTTTTCAATGTTTCGGGGAAAAAATTTTTCTATCCTGTATCGGATATTGTAGAATATTCATCACTTCCTGCAGAATATTCTACAGATCCTTCCGCATCTCCTCGTATTCCTCCTTGGTAATTTCCCCGCGGGCGTACCGCTTTTTCAGAATATCCAGCGGCGTGTCCTGTGAATTTTCTGTAGAGTGACCTCTACCTTGTATTTGTGAGTTTTGATTGGTCAGTCGAACGACCGCCCAAATGGCCACACCGATAATTAGTAGCCAGATAATCCAGCCGAAGCCCATGCCAAATCCCATGCTACCTCCGATTCCATGCATTGTTCTGTCTCCTTTCGTTTAGTGAGAGCAGAGCCGCTGATTCTCCGTAACAGAATCAGCGGCTCCGCATAATTTTCTCTCACTTTACGCATTCGTTAGTTCACGTTATTCGCAGAAAAATCCCAGCAGTACCCGTGTCCGTAATTTGCGTGCATATTCTGCCATTCGGATCCCATCAGAAATCCGTGATGATTCCCATAATAGGCCAGCTGATCGTCGGTC
>JAIPJS010000033.1 GCA_021734025.1 Candidatus Neomarinimicrobiota bacterium | reverse complement strand
GCTCTGATATGACAGTTCGACCGCGTCCCGCTTGAATTGGGCAGTGAAGTGCCGGCGTGTGCTTGATATCTTCATTGGACAACCTCCTCACAAGAAATATCGCTCTTTTTGGGGTGTCCACCAAAACATAGCAACTCCAGAATGCAGAATGAAAAGTGAAGAAGGTAGACGGGGATTGGGTATAGGGAACTAAAGTGTTTCCGTGTTATAGTGTTCAGGTGCTATCGTTGGTGCTGTTTTCACCCTTCATGATAATTTTACTTTTACTCGATTTCGTTTATGCCAGAAACCAGATGAGGAATACAAGAAACCGGAGCTTTGAGGTTACACACGAAGGGCTTTGAACTGAGATCGCAAAACAAGCGACGGTTTCAACAATAATACAGTAACACGATACCACTATAAAACCATCATTCAGTTTTACCCGAACACCTGCACACTCCAACACTGCAGTCGACAAAAATCACATGCACATCGGAGTCAATCTCATTAATTTCCCCCATGTTCACGAAAATTCCGGACATTATCACTCATGAGTAAAGGCTGGCGGCGGTTTTTTCTGTTGTTCGGGGATATCCTCGCCCTGAATATTGCGGCGGCGATCACCTTTCACTACCGGTTTATCAGCGGTGCCTTTAATAATCCGGTCCAACTCTATTGGTCGGACGTTCCGCTGCCGTTTTTGGTGCTGACTCTCACCTGGCTCGGTCTCTTTGCCATTAACGGACTATATGCTATTCAAAGTACGGTTTCCCGGACAGACGAAGTGCTGACTATCTGGAAAGCGACACTTCTCGGAGTTCTGCTTCTGTTTCTTATTACAGTCGATCCGGCAAACCCCATGTCTGAAGGTCGGACAGCCCTGGTCGTCTACGGGCTGCTAATCGCCGGCTTGATTAGCGTGAACCATTTTATCATCCATACAGTGCACCGGAAACTGCTGGCCATGGGAAAGGGGCACCAGCCGACCCTGATCGTCGGATGGAATCCCCTGGGACACGATTATTACCATCGGATAACGAACCACCCCGCCCTCGGACTCAACGTGGTCGGATTTATCACCCTTAGCCCAGAAAAGTATAACGATGAGGGGATTGACGGCATTACGGTCCTCGGTGGATTAAAGGATCTCCCGGATGTCATCAGCATCCACGGAATTCAGCAGATTGTCATAGCACTGGAAAGCAGCGATCACAGACATCTGCTGGACGTGATAGAGATAACCAGCGGCCTCCCGGTCTCCCTCAAGATCATCCCCGACATGTATGACATCATTAGCGGCCAGGCGCGGACCAACCAGATCTACGGCGTCCCGCTGATCGACATCATGCCGGAACTCATGCCGCTCTGGGAGCACGTGGTGAAGCGTCTCATAGATATTGGCATCTCATCACTGGTATTGATACTCTTTTCCCCGCTCTGGCTCATCATTGCGATCGCGATAAAGCTTGATTCAAGAGGACCGGTGATATACCGGCAGCGGAGGCTGGGGAAAAACGGAAAGGTTTTCAAAATCATGAAATTCCGGAGCATGGTCCAGGATGCGGAACGGGAGACAGGTCCGGTGTGGGCTAGTCCCGACGATCCACGGGTCACACGGGTCGGGAAAATACTCCGTAAATCCCGGCTGGACGAAATACCCCAGTTTATTAACGTATTAAAGGGGGAAATGAGCCTCATCGGACCGCGACCGGAGCGGCCGGAAATGGCGGCGGAGATAGAGAAGGAGATCCCGCTCCATCCGAGACGATTGCGGGTACGCCCAGGTATTACCGGCTGGGCACAGGTGAAACATAAATACGACACGACACTGGAAGATGTGGAGAAAAAGCTGGAGTACGACCTGTTTTACATCGAAAACATGTCACTTCGCCTGGATATGAAGATCCTGCTCAACACCTTTTGGGTCGTGCTCAGCGGGAAAGGACATTGACGGCAGTGTTAGAGTGTTCGGGTGTTCAAGTGTTAAAGTTCTCAAACTAGGTTTATGTGAAACACTTTAACACTAAACTTTATACTTGACACTGGACACTCACAACTCACAACACAAGACACTTGACATCTAAAAACTATAACACAATAACACTGTTTTAACATGAACACACTAACACACTAACACTATAACACGATTATTTTACCCGAACACTTAAACACATGAACACACTAACACTGGAGTAGACTATGCAAATGCTTGATTTGGTGAAACAGTACAACAACTTGCAGCCAGAGATGGATGAGGCGATCCAGCGGGTGCTGGATTCCGGATACTTTATCATGGGGCCCGAACTGAAGGCGTTTGAAGGTGAAGTCGCCGATTACATGCAAGTTGGTCATGCTGTAGGATGCGCGTCCGGGACCGATGCGCTGCAGGTAGCCCTGATGGCACTGGACGTCGGCCCGGGAGACGAGGTGATTACCACGCCGTTTACCTTCGTGGCAACCGTAGAGGTCATTGCCCTGCTCGGCGCAGAACCGGTCTACGTAGATATCACCCCCGATAGCTATACTATCGATCCCGCAAAACTTGAGGAAGCCATCACAGAGAAAACCCGGGCGATTATCCCGGTCCATCTCTATGGCCAGTCAGCACACATGGAAGAGATTAACCGGATTGCGGAGAACCACAGGATCGCGGTGATTGAGGATACCGCCCAGGCTATTGGCGCCAAACGGCACGGTAAGTTCGTCGGGACGACAGGAACCGTGGGCTGCATCAGTTTTTTTCCGAGCAAAAACCTCGGCGCCTATGGCGATGCCGGAATGATGGTCACCGATGACGAAGATCTGGCCGAAAAACTCCGCATGATCACCAAGCACGGATCCAAGCAGAAGTATAAACACGAAGCGCTCGGCGTGAACAGCCGGCTTGACGCCCTTCAGGCAGCGATTCTGCGGGTTAAGCTTCCGCATCTGGACGAGTGGAATTCCAGGCGGGCGCAAATTGCCGAAAATTACATGAATGGCATTTCAGCGGATGAGGTGACATTTCCCACAACACTCGATGGGAACACTCACATCTACCACCAGTTCTCCATCCAAGTGCCGGACCGGGACGGATTGCGGGGATATCTCGGCGAAAAAGACATCCCGACCGCGATTCACTACCCGATTCCGCTGCACCAACAGCCGGCATTCCGGAACGTAGGCCGAAATCTCGGCGTTCCGGTGGCAGAAGATGTGGCGGATCATATAATCTCGCTCCCCATCTATCCGGAGATGCCGGAGGAAGACCAACAGCTGGTAATTGAAACTGTCAATGGCTACTTTTCCTGATGTGAAAGACGGGAAAAGGGTATAGGGAATAAGGGTAAAAGTATTGCGTACTGCGTATTACGTAAAAAAAAGACCAGGAACTCCTGTCGGTGACCGCTTCAAGCGTCGCCGACAGTTAAATCTTCACTGAGCGATGTATAATTTAAATCAAAACGCAATACTGTTGCTGCAATACTATAACACTTTAACACCTCAACACACGGTGACCTGTTCCGCAGGGATCCCTTGGGAAACACTTGAACACTCAAACACCGGAAAACTGCCGTTATCATGATTGACGTTAAAAAATTACGGGAAAACCCCGAACTCTTTCGGGAAGCGATTCAGAATAAGAACGAAAAGGCGGATATTGAAGCCATCCTTGAACTGGATGCCCGGCGCCGGGAACTGCTCCAGGACGGAAACGGTCTGAAGCATCGCCGGAATGTGGTGTCAGAAGAGATCGGGCAAAAAAAGAAGGCTGGCGAGGATGTCAGCGATCAGATCGCCGCCATGCAAAAAGTAGCCGCCGAGATCAAGGAGATCGACGTCGAATTAGCCGAGGTTGAGGAAGAACTCGATACGCTGCTGCTGACTGTACCGAACGTCCCTCATGAGTCGGCTCCTGTGGGGCCGGACGAGTCAGCCAACGTTGAGGTCCGCACCTGGGGAGAAGCGCCGGAGTTCGACTTTGAGCCGCTCAACCATACCGAGCTGGGCGATAAGCTCGGCCTGTTCGATCTGGAGCGCGGTGCCCAAATAAGCGGTTCAGGATTTCCGCTCTATACCGGGCCGGGCGCCAAACTGGAACGTGCTTTGCTCAGTTTTATGATCGATTTTCACGTGGAAAATCACGGATATACTGAGGTGATGCCGCCACTGCTGGCCACCAGGGATTCGATGCAGAACACAGGGCAGCTACCGAAGCTGGAAGAGGATATGTACCATATCTCGTCTGATGACCTGTTCCTGATCCCGACGGCCGAGGTCCCGGTGACAAATATCCACAAGGGAGAGATCCTGAAGCAGGATCGGCTTCCGACAAAATATGTGGCATTTACTCCGTGCTTTCGCCGGGAGGCCGGCAGTTATGGCAGAGACACGCGGGGGTTTCTGCGGCTCCATCAATTTAACAAGGTAGAAATGGTTCAACTGGTGAAGCCCGAAGAATCGTACCAGGTACTGGAATCCCTGACCAACAACGCGGAGGCAATCCTGCAGGCGCTGGAACTGCCGTACAGAGTATTATCCCTTGCAACGGGAGACCTGAGTTTCGCCGCCGCGAAGTGCTATGACCTGGAGATCTGGGCGCCGGGCGAAAATCGGTGGCTGGAGGTCTCCAGCTGCAGCAACTTTGAGGATTTTCAGGCTCGACGTGGTAATATCCGTTATCGGAATGAATCTACCGGACAGACCGAATTTGTGCATACACTCAACGGGTCTGGTGTGGCAACCGCCCGGCTGTTGGTGGCGCTGCTGGAGACCCATCAGACCGACGAGGGAACTGTGAAACTTCCCGAGGTGCTGCAGCCGTACCTCGGTACAACCATTCTAAAGTAAATGAGCCGAGAAGACGAATATCAGATAGTGGAAACCTGCCGGCGTCTGAGCAGCATCGGGATGATGCCGGCCAGTGACGGCAATGTCAGTCTCAGACTGGACGAGAAAACCGTTATAATTACTCCGACCGGCATCCGGAAGGAGCAGCTAAAGCCGCAGGATTTGGTGCATATTCAACCCGAAGATGACGATGTCTCTGACCGGGCTTCATCCGAATGGCGGATGCACGCCGAAATCTATCGGAAATTTCCTGACGTGAACGCGGTAGTCCACGCACACCCGGTACATCTGACCGCGTGGGGCCTGCGGGATGAACTCCCGGATATCTCCCTGCTGTACGAAACGGCGGAGACTATAGGTAATATCATCATGATTCCGGCGGAGGAACCTGGCAGTGCCGAATATGCCAAACTGGTGGCGGATGCACTCGCCGATGCATCGGTGGGTATCATGAAGCGCCACGGTGCAGTCGCTGTGGGAGAAAGCATCGAGGAGGCGCTATTCCGGCTTGAACGCGCCGAGCATCTCGCACATGTTGAGTCGCTGACCAGGTAACACCCGGCGTGAAACGTCCGTTCCTCACCGTCAGGACCGTTTTTACCGCCTTTTTTCTTACAGTTATTTTTGCGCTGCTGGCCCTGCTGGGCGGAATACCTGACCGCCGGGGACGGCTAATAAATTGGTGTGCCAGAACCTGGGCCGGATTTTTGCTTTTTGTCAACGGTGTTTCGATTTCTGTGACTGGTCTGGAACAGTTGCAGGATAACCGACAATATGTTTTTATGGCAAACCATCAGAGTGCGTTGGATATCCCGGCGATCTTTGTTGCCCTCCCGTTCCAGGTCAGGATGATGGCCAAGAAGGAGTTGTTTCGTATCCCGGTATTCGGGTGGGCGCTCTCGCTCGGAGGATATATCAAGATCGACAGGGAGAACAGGGACCGAGCGATTAGTAGTCTTCAGGCTGCAGCGGAACGCGTAGTGAGACGATCGGAGTCGGTGGTTGTGTTTCCGGAGGGAACCCGGTCAGTATCCGGAAAACTCAACCGTTTCAAGAAAGGTGGCTTTATGTTTGCTCTGGATACAGGGTATCCTGTGGTGCCTGTTACCATCGATGGCGCCCGGGATCGAACACCACACAAAGAACTGATCATCTATCCGGGTAAGATTGCGGTGACGATCGGGGAGCCGATCCCGCTGGAAGAGTATTCCGCGGAGAACCGTGATGAACTCATCGCAAGAACCTTTGATACCATAGAACAAAATCTAAGGTAATTACAGTGCATACCCCATATGCCATATCAGCCTCTTTTCCCGGTATTGTGCGTGAACAGACGGAAATGTACGTAAACACTGACCCCCCGCAAGAATCGCTTCTGCAGGCATACTGGAAGAATTTGCGGTTTCCGTGCGAATTTGAGACCAGTACCGGGCAGTCTATAACAGTCTTACACGGAGGCAGCCACAACCTGAATGCCGGGCCTGATTTTACCCACGCCATTGTCCAGGTAAACGGTATCATCCGCCAGGGCGACATTGAAGTGCACCGCTATAGCAGCGGCTGGAAGCGTCACGGGCATTCCGGAGATCCCCGGTTTCATAACGTGATACTCCACGTTGTTTCCCGGGATAACTTTACACCGCCGGAAGCCGGCAATCCGGATTATCCGGAATATACGGTTGAGATGAACCCGCCTGCCGAAGAATTGCGGTTCCCGGCGAGGCAGGAACGCTGTCGGAATCATGCGCTCCAACCGGACGCAATATCGTATATTCGGGAGAAAGGGATGATACGGCTCAGGAAACGCTCAGCCCGATTCGCTGAACGCATCAATACTGAAGAATCGCCGGAACATCTCTGGTACCGAATGACCCTGCGATGTCTGGGATACGGCGCCAATAGCCGGGAAATGGAACAGGCCCTCTCCGATATACCGCCGGACATGATGACCGAAGTAACTATTCACTTGCCACCGGAGGCCCTGTTCCAGGTAGCGTTGGGACTGACCGGGTATCACAGGTATTACGAGGTAGAAGTACCGGCCTGGGATTCTGTCCGCTCGAAATTCGGCTTTGAGGGGCGCCCGTATTATCGTTGGCATCCGTTGCGTAGTCGCCCCCGGAACCACCCGGTTTTGCGGTTGTTTTCGTTTTTATCCCAGCACCGGAACTGGTATAAGTTGTTTGCCACTGATTTTGTGACAATCGAGGCCACTGAATTCATTCAGCAGATGATGCACCGTGTCACTATCCCGGAAATATATACAGAGTACTTTGGAACCAGAGATGCTTCGCTGGGGCAATCCAGGGCGGTGGAACTCTTGATGAATTCCTGGATTCCGCTTCGGATGGCCACGGGGAAGGTCGGAACCGACGCAGCGGTTTCTGATTGGATCGGCGATCTGCCTGCAATCCCAATCTATGGAAAAATTCGCCGCTTTATCCACCGGACACGTTGGCAGGAATTTATACCCGGCGGCCGCCGGCTTCACCCGATCCTACTCCAGGGATTTCTGGCGCTCCGGGACGAATTATGCGAACCGGAACGATGTGATGCCTGTAGAGCCATTGCAGGGGAGGAGGAACGATGATGGAGCTGCAAAATCCCAAACTGTACTCGCTGGAGGAGATGGCCGTGCAGCGAAAGAGGTGGCGCGAAACCGGGGATCAGGTCGTGTTCACCAACGGATGTTTCGACATACTACACGCAGGACACGTATACTATCTTCAGGAGGCCCGGCGCCAGGGGGATCGGCTCATTGTAGGGCTGAACTCTGATCAATCACTGGTGACCCTTGGCAAACGTGACCAGCCGATTCAACCGGAGGAGGACCGGGCGTTCGTTTTGGGGGGCCTGGAATCGGTGGACGCTATTGTTATCTTTGAAGAAGAAACCCCTGCGATCCTTGTCGACACTCTTATCCCGGATATCCTGGTGAAGGGGGCGGATTATTCCGAAGAAGAAATTGTCGGAGCGCACACCGTGACATCTCATGGGGGGAAAGTCATGACTATTCCTTTGCTTTCCGGTCGCTCCACCACTATTATTGCCCAGCGAATAAAAAATTAACCGAAAAAGTGCCGGGCAAATCCTCTTGACAAATATTGGGTTCCCGTATATCTTTTCAAGCAACTGTTTAATCAACGAAAGAAAGTTCCTATGATACAGCGAATTGTCCTACTGGCCACGAGTGTGGTTTTTCTGGCCGGGTGCGCGACAACCAACCACCAACCGACATCAGAAACCGTTTCATTGCCGACCGATTCTGCCGACGTAGATGCCAATGCCATTCAGGATACAGCCCCAACGGTGGAAGACTTTTTAGTCCAGGCAAAGATTCATTACTCAGACGCCCTGCTTGCGGTGTATGACAACGATACCACCGGGGCCCGGTACGAGTTTGAACAGGCTATGGGGGCCTTGCGACAGGTGCAGGACTTTGACAGCCTCCCCCCGTGGGCCGAAGACGAATCCATTCTGCTGACCCAAAAAATTACCGAAGATTATGTCCGGCACCTGGAAAACAGGGAAGACGTTGATCCTGATCATAGCCCCACGTCGCTGCAGGAACGCATTTCGTTGCTCGAACCCATTGAGGAAGTGGAGTGGAAAGCCGGAGAATTCAAGGTGCTGGATGACCGGGAAGGCCACGTGCCGATCATCCTGAATGCCAGGGTTGAACGGATTATACGTTTTTTCCAGAATCAGGGCCGGGGCGATTTCCAGGTCTGGCTGAACCGTATCAACCGCTTTGAAGATATGTTTACCGGCATTTTGAAGGAGTACGATCTCCCTCCAGAGCTATTTTATCTATCGATGATCGAGAGCGGATTGAATCCGCGGGCCTATTCCTATGCCCATGCCTCCGGACCGTGGCAGTTTATCAGCAGTACCGGAAAAATGTATGGTCTGGAACGCTCCTGGTGGATTGACGAGCGCCGGGATCCGGAGAAGTCGACCCATTCTGCTGCACAATATCTGGGCGATCTGTATGAGGAATTCGGCGATTGGTACCTCGCTATGGCCGCGTATAATGCGGGGGAGCGCAGGGTCTGGCGGGCAATACGCCGCGAAAATACCCGGGATTTCTGGAGCCTGAGCACCCTGCCGCGCCAAACACGGAACTATGTGCCGACATTTCTGGCAGCAACCATTATTGCCCACCATCCGGAAGAGTATGGATTCAACATCGATCCTGAACCGAAATGGGCCGCAGATACGGTGCACGTCAGTGGGGGATATGACATTAACAACGTTGCAAGGGCTATGTCCGTTGATGTGGAGGAATTGAAGTATCTCAATCCCGAAATCCGCCGCTGGGTTACTCCGACTGAAAAAGATACCTATGTCCTGAGACTCCCCGAGGGCACCAGAGATAAATTTTTGGCCGTGAAAGACGACATCCCGGAAGCAGGAGTCAAAGAATTTGTGCGGCACCGGGTCCGGTACGGAGAAACACTCTCCACAATTGCCCGCCGGTATCGAGTTTCTGTACGAAGTATCGCGCAGGTCAATAATATTCGGAACTGGCATCGAATCAAAAACGGCCAGGTACTCACGATTCCGGTCTCGGGTACGACTTCGTATGCGCAATCCTCATCCAGGAGTTCGACCAGCACCACCAGCGACGTACCCGGACATGTCTCACTGAATTACCTCGTGAAGCGCGGCGATACACTGGGTGAAATTGCAGAAGTCTATAACACCAGGGCCAGCAGTATTCGCCGGTGGAATGGTCTGCGGTATGGACAGTATATCTACCCCGGGCAGAATTTGACTATCTGGGTTCCGGAAAACAGCAAGTTCGTCAGCAATGAGACGTCGGAGGACGGCGCGTACCAAATTTATATCGTACAGCGCGGAGATACCCTGTGGGATATCGCGCGGCGCCACGGCGTGGACGTGAACCTGCTGAAATCCTGGAATACCGACCTGGCCAGCGGGTACATCAAACCCGGTGACCGAATCAGGATCCAGATGAACTAGAGCATCCTATGGCGAAACGACGTTCTGACATCGTTGTCGGTGTATTGTTAGTTCTTGCCGTGCTTTTCATCTTCTGGGCAGTCTTTGGTATGTTTCAGACGCCCCAGACCGGACAGCGAATGGTTAGCGGTTCCGGCGAAGTGGCCATCCTGGAGGTGGAAGGAATGATTACTGACGCATATCCGTTTACCAGAGAATTGAATCGGTATATGGATCAAAAGAACGTGAAGGCCATCGTAATCCGGGTTGAGAGTCCCGGCGGTATCGTGGCAGCATCCCAGGAGATGTACGACGCCATCCGTCGTGCCCGGAACGAAGATAAGCCAATCGTCGTTTCCATGGGATCACTTGCGGCGTCCGGAGGCTATTACATTGCGCTGGGTGCGGACAGTATTTTGGCCAATCCGGGGACACTTACCGGAAGCATCGGTGTACTGATGGATTTCCCGCAGACCACCAAACTGCTCCAATCTCTGGGAATCGAATTTCACAGTGTGACCAGCGGCCCGCTGAAAAACGCCGGTTCGCCTTACGCCGAGTGGGATCAAGCAACCCAGGAATACTTTAAATCGCTTGTGATGAATACCTATGAACAATTTGTTGAGGCCGTGGCCGCTGAGCGAAATTTGAGTAACGCGGATGTCCGTGCACTGGCTGATGGTCGGGTATTTACCGGGGAACAGGCCCTGGAGTACGGATTAATTGATAAGATCGGGGGGCTGTACGAGGCGGTGCAGGTAGCTGGCGAGATGGCTGGTATCACGGGAGAACCGACGACGTTTCGTCCGCAGTCCAGGGAGATACGAGTTTGGGATCTCCTGTTTGGTGATCTGGAGGAGATAGTGAATCGGGTAGTGGTTCAGTCGCCGGTTCCTGAGTATCGTTATTAATAATTGCTGACACAGGAGGTGTGCCTTGACAAAAGCGGATATGGTTGACATTATCTCGGAAGCCACGGGATTGACCAAGGTGGAAACAGAGGCGGTCATTTCCGGGTTCCTCGAAAAAATGAAGGAATCGCTGCGGCAGGGCGAACGTATCGAATTTCGCGGCTTTGGCAGTTTCAGCGTGAAAAAACGGAAGCCAAAGAAGGCAAGGAACCCCGGCACCGGCGAAACCATTTATCTGCCGGAACGGTATGTTCCCGTCTTTAAAGCCTCCAAGTTATTAAAGGATGAGATTAACGACGAGCTTGGTTAGATTTCAACAATCAGGTACAAGGGAAACCTGTTGGTAGTGACCGCATTAGCGGTATATTACTATGAAGGAAAAATGATAAATGAAGATTGAAGAAGGAAGAAGTAAAAGCCGGATTACAGAGATTGGGAAGGGAGAAATCCGGTATACGGTATAAGTATTGTATACCTCGTATTGCGTAATTTTTGCACCGAAACCTTCCGAGACGTAATACGCAATACGACAAGACGGAATGGAAGAGGGCGAATCAAATATAGATCAATAAAAAAATAGACAGAGGAAGGGGTTGATTGCATGCCCAGTGGAAAAAAGAGAAAACGCCGGAAAATCAACACGCATAAACGAAAAAAACGGTTGCGGAAAAACCGACATAAAAAGAAGAAAAAATAACATCATCGCGTAATTAGCAATGGTGGTCTCCTGATCCGGGGGATCACCATTTTCTGTTTTAGGAGTTTTATGAGGCCACAATTACGGCGTGTCACCGTTTTGCTGATGGCGGTGTTGCTCCCGGCAAGTCTGTTACCGTGGGGTTTTACCGCACATAAACAGGTGAACCGGGGAGCAATCCAGGAAGTTGCGCCGGAATTACTTCCATTTTTTAAAACGCATCGATCCGGAATTATTGAGAGGGCTCGTGAACCAGATACCAGAAAGGATGATCATCCGGAGGAAGGGCCTCGTCATTATCTGGATATCGATTACTATGGGGAGTATCCATTCGAAGCGCTGCCCAGAAATTACCCGGAAGCCGCGGAAGCTTACGGCGAAGAGACAATCGAGGAAAATGGGCTCCTGCCGTGGCGGATAGCCGGGTGTACTGATTCTCTGACGAAGGCGTTCGCCCGAAAGGATACAGAAGAGATTATCCGCTGGGCGGCCTGGCTCGGCCACTATATCGCCGATGCCCATCAGCCGTTGCATACTGTGTTGAACTATGATGGGCAACTCACCGGGAACGACGGGATCCACAGCCGATACGAATCCGGAATGTTGAATTTCTATTTCAACGAATACGAGTTCCGTCCCAGAGATGTAGAGACCGTCCGGGATCCGGTTAAGGCTGCATTTGATATTATTCTGGAATCGAACCGGCTGAATAAGCAGGTGATCGAGGCTGACGATATTGCCGTGAAGCCAATGAGCAAGCAGAACAAATTGCGGATGTATGATTACTACAAAACCGAGCGGGACTCGGCCTATTTTCGTCGATTGTACGAACAGACCAGTGAGATGACCTGGAAGCGCCTGGATCTGGCATCTTCCCGGCTGGCGGAGTTCTGGAATTATGCCTGGAGAACCGCCGGACGTCCCGAACTGCCCTCCGGATTATAAATTGTAACGGAGTATTCGTGCCTGACCGAATTATTTATTCCGTCTCTGAGATCAATCAACAAATCAAGCAGATACTGGAGCCGAACTTTGCCGGCATCTGGCTGGAGGGGGAACTCTCTAACTTCAAGCATCATAGCTCCGGCCACATGTATTTCTCTATCAAAGATGCAGACTCCGAAATTCGGGGTGTGATGTGGCGCGGACTGAACCAGTCGCTCCGATTCCGGCCCGAGGACGGAATGCAGCTGCTGGCGCAGGGCGATATTTCCGTTTATGAGCCTCGCGGTCAATACCAGATTGTCGTCCGCCAGATGCAACCGGCTGGCAAGGGTGACTTGCAGGTGGCCTTCGAACAGCTCAAGGAAAAACTCCGCGAGGAAGGCCTGTTCGCCGAGGAGCGGAAGCGACCGCTGCCGGCGTATCCGCTGACCATCGGTGTGGTCACCTCGCCCACCGGCGCCGCGTTCCGGGATATCCTGAACGTGCTTCAACGGAGAGCGCCCTACGTGCGGGTGATTCTCGCCGGTTCCAGGGTCCAGGGGGACGGTGCCGCCAGGGAGATCGTTCGTGGCATTGAACAATTGAATAGATTGGAAGAACCAGACGTTATCATCATCGGTCGCGGCGGCGGTTCTCTGGAAGATCTCTGGCCGTTCAACGAGGAGATCGTTGCCAGAGCCGTGGTGGACTCCCGGCTGCCGATTATTTCCGCCGTGGGGCACGAAGTGGACTTCAGTATCAGCGATTTCTGTGCCGATTACCGGGCGCCGACGCCATCTGCGGCCGCGGAAGTGGTTGCCAGAGATACCGATGAGTTACTGTCCGAACTGAAGGCTACAAAAGACCGGCTGCGGGAGCGGCTCCAGGGCAGAATCGAGCGGTTAAAATCCAGGCTGGAAAGTATCGAAAGTCACTATGTTTTCCGCATCCCGGGACAGCGGCTTGAGACAGCAACGCAGAAACTGGACGATCTCTATTCCCGGATGGAATCCGACATCGCCGGGATTATCCGGGATAAATCGCAGGTGGTGGCAAGTTACAGGAAGCAGTTGGAACTGATGCATCCCGATCGGATTTTAAAACGGGGATACAGTATCACCAGGGATGACGAGGGCAAAGTTATCCGCAACGCCCGGGATGTGGAAATCGGAGATATATTGCATACGAAATTCGCCGACGGAACGACGGAGAGCGAAGTGCAAACTATCGGAGAAGATAATGACCGCAAAGCAAAGTAAAGATCAACCCAAACAGCAGGGCGAACTGGAATTTGAGCAGGATTCGCTTGAGTCGGCGCTGGAGCGTCTGGAGGAGATTGTGGCCAGGATGGATTCCGAGGACGTGGAGCTGGAAGAGTCCATCGAACTGTTTCAGGAGGGCATGCAACTCACGAAATTTTGCCGCGCGCAGATTTCCGAGGCGGAGCAAAAGGTGCAGCAGGTGGTCGAGGATGCGGACGGAAATCTGACGCTGGAAGAGTTTGACGATGAGTAAGCAGCCGGAGAAAATTTTTGGAATTATCGGGAATCCGGAGAAGGAGAAGGTCTGGGATCTGCTGCCCAAACTCTTGTCCTGGTTTCGCGAGCATGGACAGCAGCTCTACCTTTCCGAGGGACTCGCAGACGGGGTATCGGAAGACGGCGCCCATATTACCGTCCTGGAAAACGAGAAACTGGCCAGAGAAGTCGACCTGCTTCTGGCATTGGGTGGCGATGGCACCATCCTGCACATCGCCCGGCTGGTAGGCGACGCCGGGACGCCAATCCTCGGCATTCGCCTGGGAGGCCTCGGTTTTCTCGCGGAGGTCTATCTGGACGAAATATATGACCGGCTGCACCGGCTGATCGACGGGAAGTACGATATTGAAAAACGAATGACTATTGCCGCCGAGGTGAAAACCGGTGGTCAGCGTTCCCGGTATATTGCTCTTAACGATTTCGTGGTGAACAAAGCCCGACCGCTTCGAATGCTGAACATCCGGGTATCGGTAAACGGCGACTACCTGAATACCTATTCTGCAGACGGGCTTATCGTGTGTAGTCCCACCGGCTCCACCGCCTACTCGCTGTCGGTGATGGGGCCCATCGTGGTGCCGACGCTGGATGCTATGGTTATTAATCCCATCAGCCCGCATTCGTTAACCGCCCGCCCGGTGGTGTTGCCCGGGAATTCCCGCATCACCATCGAATTCGAGGAGGACCAGGATGAGTTGATCATGTCTGCCGACGGTCAGACGGAAGTAGACATTACCCGGCACACAGTCATTGATATCACCAGAGGAGATTATACGATCAACCTCGTGGTCTGGGAGGAGCGGAACTTCTTCGATGTGCTCCGCCGGAAGATGCAGTGGGGCCGGGATCCGCGGAATGATGGGTAAAATTCAGTATGAAAATGTTCGAGTGTTTCCCAAAGGGATCCGTTTGGGGTGAGTGTTCGGGGAACAACGTGTTAGTGTGTTATAGTGTTATAGTTTGTAACTTCCTCATTTAATCTCATTCTCTCACGGGGAGAAAGCAGAAAGGAGGAGGGAAAACCGAAAAGTTAAAACCACAGGTATTCACTCCACCTCACCAATTCTCAAATCTTCAGTATTTTCCATTCGTGGCTTCCGGGTGAGAAAGTACACTAATTCCAGCCCCAACGGGTCGACAGTCCGCCGAGGGAGATAGCCTTGGAGGCCTGGGATTTGGTTAACACAATTCCATCCCTGTCCCTTTCTCTTCGATCGTTCTATACGGTTTTCTCCTCGCTTTAAGGTGAGGGGGTTCAAAGGGGTGAGTTGTGTTGTTCGCCGCGCATTTTCTACTATCAACGCTCACCGCGCAGGACTTCATTCAGAATTCTTCCTTCAATGGAGTTGCAACAATAAAATGGACACCCGAAGTAGTTAGGCGGCTTGGTTGTGGAGCATCTGTGCATATTGTTCCGGACTTTGGTAGTTGAGGGTGGAGTGTTTCCGCTGGCGGTTATAGAAGATCTCGATATAGTC
>JAIPJS010000032.1 GCA_021734025.1 Candidatus Neomarinimicrobiota bacterium | reverse complement strand
GCATATTCTGCCATTCGGATCCCATCAGAAATCCGTGATGATTCCCATAATAGGCCAGCTGATCGTCGGTCAGTACCGTGTTGACCTGCTTCCGGGATTCCACGCGTTGCTCCTGGATCTTGTCCTGGATGCTGTTCACTTCCGCCCGGAGCTGTTCCAGCCGATCCGCATCGATATCATTGGAATTGAGCGCCGTGGCATATTCCCGGCGGGTCTCACGCAGCTGCTCAATCAGCGGGGTCAGTTCTTCCTGATACGCGTCCCGGATATCGTCAATCTTGGTCTGCTGTTTCTCACTCAACCGGTACTGGTCGGGCACGTTTTGTCGATTACCCTGCATACCGTTCATCATGTGACCGGCGCCCATGTGGCCGCCCATATGTCCACCGTTCATCATGCCGTACCCGTTGCCGGCGGTGTTCCCGTGCATGCCGCCCCATTCCTGGGCGAATCCTGTACCAAGGAAAAACGGGGTTGCCAGTGCGCCTGCGATTATCAGTATAAGTGCTGTGCGTTTCATTTGAAGCCTCCGTGTGTTTGGTTCATTGCTCATTTTTCTTTCTTTCACTAATCACAGACGAACCAGATCGGAAAGTGTTATGGGGGGAACTGTGTGTTATCGTGTTACCGTGTTAAAGTGTTACTGTTCACGGGAATGGGCGCGGCTGATTTAAATATTTTAATAATGTCATGGAGTGTATTTACACTCTTCAGGGACGAAAAAGGAAAAACCCATATTGATCAGAAACTGATGGATAAGAAAAGTAACACCTGCCGATTACTGACTACCGACTTCTAGTAGTGTAACAATAACACAGTAACACAAAAACACGACAACACGCCAATACATGAACACCGGAACACATGAACACAGAATGAATTCCAAACCGATGAATATCGAATGTCGAATTACGAAGTGTTAAGAAAAGGCCGGAAACAGAGGACATTGGACGCCTTACAACTATAACACGGTAACACTTTAACACTATAACACTGCCGTTATCGCCGTTCCATCATCCCGTTCATATGTCCACGCCCCTGCCCCTGGTGCATGGGCATGTCGCCGTCCATCATGCGCTGCATCATCTGTTGCATCCGGCCGCGGCGCTGGCCGCAGACTTCGATAGCCCGATCCACGGTTTGTCGCGCCTGGCCCCGGACGCGTGGCTGCAAGTGCTGCAGGAATTCGTGCTGGGTTTCGTTCAGATGTTGGGCCTTGGTTCGCAGAAACGAGAGCGTATCGCCGGTTGCCATCGCGCGTTCGATCGCGTTCCCGGCGTCGGCCAGCATAGCCTGAATCAGTTGTTCGTTGACTTCCCCGGTTTCCCGGTAGACCTGCGACAGTTCCTTCAGCCGTTTTTCAGAGAAGGTTAACCGCAATTCGGCTGCATCCTCTTCGTTGAACGTGAACGCTATTTGAATGGACTCTGTCAGTTGTTTGATCGGATACAGGAGGTCACCGGGGACGCTGTCCGCTGAGGCGGTGGAGAGCCCGATAAAGAGCACAACAACCACCAGCACAGCACTGACGGTTCGCCGCACCCACGGCTGCCGCACGAATGCCGGCAGAAAGAGGCCGGAGGTATCCGGCTCCTGCTGCTGTGGTCCAGCCCGTTGGCCGATCTCAAAGAGCGCATTATTGATGGTCTCCGCCGACGGCTCCGGAGATTCCATTTCGCCAAGGTGCTCCGACATCTCCAGCATCGGCCGCAATTCATCGGCATATTCTGGAAACTGATTGACCAGATCATCGATGGATTGCCCGGTACGCATCTCGTCAATGCAGTAGTCCAGGATGGTGTTGAATTCATTATTCATAGTGTGAGAGTGTTCCAGTGTTCATGTGTTCAAGTTAACAACGGTCACGTGTCTTGTGTCCCCGGTCTGCAGTCGAAATTTATTGAAGTTTCCCAATCGTATTTTTTTGTTCGTTGTATGTCGTTCGTTGTATGTTGAAATTTTTGCAGTGCTTTTCACTTGGTTTTAATATTCTTTTCTCTGCGTCCTCTGCGTCTCTGCGGTGCATTTTTGTCTTATTCTTTTTCCGGGATCATCTTCCGGAGCTGGTTCAGCGCCCGGTACTGGAGCTGTCGCACTGCCGTCGGCGACTTGTCCAGTTGCTCAGCAACCTCATTCGCCTGGTAGCCCTCGATGAACCGCAGGATTATCACGTCCTGCTGATCTTCGGTCAGTTGGTTGATGCCTTTCTGCAGCTCCTCCCGCATAAACATCTTGTCTATCGGTTTCCCTTCACTCTCGAAGTATTCGATGGTTTCCCCGACGTCGCTGGTGTCGCTGCGGACATCCTGCTTGCGGTAGTAATCCACGATCCGGTTCTTGGCGATCTGATAAAGCCACGCCAGAAACGATCCGCGTTGCTGCTCCAGCGATTCCAGCATCCGGACAAAAACGTCATTGGTCAGGTCCTCCGCGTCTTCCTTTTGGTTCACCCGGTAATAAATATACCGGTAGATTTTCGTGTACGACAACGAAATCAACCGCGACTGCGCTCCGTCTTTCCCCTGCTTCGCCTCATCGACCAGCGCGCTCAGGGCCTCGTTGGACAGATCGTCGACGGTCTGGTTCATTGTCTCACCTGTACAGACGGATTACGTTGGAATTTGTTATGGGGCATTTCAGAAATCTTATTCTTCTATAAAATGTGTTTGATAACCTATAGATAAAGAATGGAAAAGTACCAGACCTAATTTGGCCTTTCCCGGGTCGGCTGGTGAATTCAAATGGAGTCCCCGGCTTTGTAAGCCGGGGTATCTCCTTTGACTCCGCCATTGGGCGGAGTCTGGGTCTTTGATTAAAACTAACCTGAATTTTTCATGAATACAGACCTTCATTCCAGTGATATCCGATAAATCCACGGTTCCCAACCGATCAGGATTCAACTTGCGCGGCAATCCATTTGAGGAGAGACGTGCCATGGCACGTCTCTACAAGTCACTGTTATAACACAGCTTATATACTCCTAGTTGTTCACTTTTATCCTGTATTCATGAACAATTCAGGCTAAAATGCAAACCGGAGGCCGGAAAAGAACAAGATCTGTTCGGAATCCTCCCCGGCGCTGGATGCAATGTCTTTGGTCTCCCCGACGAGAAAATGCGAGCGGATGCCGAGATACGGCGCGAATTCCCGCTTGATCTCGTAGCGCAGCCGGACGTCCAGATTCACACCAGTGATCCCGGCGCCCAGTCCGCGTTCCGGGATATCCTGGAATGCCGCGCCTACTGCGGCCAGTGGCTGCGCCACCAATCGCTGGGTAATACGAAGGTCGTACTCCGCTTCCAATGCCAGCGTCACATTTCCGTGCTGGGACAGATACAGGGAATTGTCCAGTTCAAATTTATAGGGCGCCAAGCCCTGCAGGGCAATAACTCCCGACCATCGATCCTCGTACTCGTCTGTCATCCACTCGTTGGCATACTGGACGCCAGCCTGGATATTCCAGAACGGAGTCATCAGCCGGGAATAGAGAAAGTCGGTTTCCGTCTCACCCTCGTTTGTTTCCCCAAACATCACCTCCGACTCGTTCTTCCACCAGAACTTTCCGAAATCCCGGCCGAACCAGCCCTGGGCTTCCCACCCGAGGTGATCTGGGGCAGTACTGTTCGTGGTGCGATATTCAAATTGTTCGAACATCGTAAAGAGGTAGAGTTTATCATCCGGAACGGAATCAGGATAGTCGGAAGGCGGTGGAGTCTCCGCGTATTCGAACACCTCCTCCAGCGTCATGCCTTCCGGCAGGGGTGGTGGTGATTCCGGTTCGGGTTGCCTGTCGCCGGCGTGTTCCTGTGCGGATTCCGTATGCATCGGGCGATCAGCGGTTGTCAGGGTATCCGATTGTTGCTGCGCGAAGAGCGGCATTCCCAAAACCAATCCTGCGAACAATGCAATTGTTATCTGTTTATTAAACATCAGCATTGATCGGCCCTCCTTCCAGTGAACGGACGACCGCAACCGTGCGGAACATGCCCGCCTCCATGTGAAACAGCAGGTGGCAATGGAATGCCCATTGCCCAAGGGCATCGGCCGTGATGTCTACAGTTAATAACTCCGCTGGTTGTACGATCACCGTATGCTTACGGGGATTATCTTCGAGGGTGCCCCCGGCATACAGATCCATCCACATCCCGTGCAGGTGAATGGGATGACTCATCATGGTATCATTGATCATATTGATCCGGAGGCGCTCGCCGTACTGAAACCGGATCATATCCGATTCGGACCATTTTTTCCCGTCAAAGCCCCAGATATACTTGTGCATGTTTCCGGTTAGATGGAGGTCAAACTGGCGCGTTGGTGGTCGCCGACCGGGTGGACGTTTCAATGCCCGAAGCTGGTCATATGTCAGCACGCGCCACTCGTCATCGCCCAGACCTGCGCCGGGATAATCCAGCCGCCGGGAAGCCGTACGAGCCATGGTGATACTGGCGGGGCCGTGACCGTCCGGACCGTGTTTAATCCGGTCAGGCAAATTCGCCGTCGGCAGTCGCTCACCATCCTTGGTAATTTCTCCGGAATGGTTGCCGGTGTTCTCTTTCATTCCTGACATATCTTTGTCACCGTTATTATTCATACCCTTCATATCGTCACCGTGCATCATCATGCCCATATCCGCCATGGTCAGCATGGGCCGGGAGCGTTGTTCGGGTACCTGAGCGGACATCCCTTCTCTGGGTGCGAGGGTGCCACGGGCATACCCGCTCCGATCCATAGCTTCGGCAAACACCGTATATGCCTGGTCATCCGGCATGGTCACCACCACGTCGTACGTTTCGGCAACCCCGATTCGCAGCTCATCGGTTTCCACCGGCTGGACGTTTTGTCCGTCAGCCTGTACCACGGTCATGGGTAACCCCGGAATCCGGAAATCGTAGAAGGTCATCGTGGAGGCGTTGGTAATCCGAAAGCGCACACGCTGCCCGGGTTGCGCCACGAACAGGGGATTCTCGTGCGCTGCCTGCCCATTCATGAGAAAGGTATAGGTCGCGCCAGTGATGTCGGCAATATCGGTAGGATCCATCCGCATCCGATCCCATGCCAGTCGTTTGCTGACAACTTCTTTAACCGTCTTATTTTCAGATTCCATCTGGTCGTCTATATTGGCCAGGGTCGGTCTCTGAAAGTTGTAGTAACCCTCCATGGTTTTCAGTTTCCAGAGTACTTTGTGCGGCTCTTCGGACGTCCAGTCAGATAACACGATGGAATGTTCAACATCATAATCGACCGGATCAGCGTCGGCCGGTTCGACGATCAGCTGACCGTAGTGACCGAGTTGTTCCTGCAGACCTGTGTGGCTGTGATACCAATACGATCCGCTTTGCCGAACTGGATAGCGGTACGTAAACGTTTCGCCGGGAGCGATTCCGGGATAACTGATCCCCGGCACACCATCCATATTATACGGCAGCAGAATACCGTGCCAATGAACCGAGGTCGATTCCTCCAGCCGGTTATGCACCCGAATCAAAGCCTCTTTTCCTTCTGTCATCCGAATAACTGGACCCGGAATAGAACCGTTGATGGTAATGGCCCGTTCGGGCTTTCCCCCTATGATCAGATTCTTGCGATCGATGTACAGATCGATGCCCCCGGGACTGGTAGCATCTAATTCCCCGAATTCTCCGGCCTTCGGGGCAGATTCGCCTGCAGCCCACAAGGGGTTCATCATTGTCAAAGACCCCGCGACCGCTGCAGTACCGACCTTGGCGAGAAAATCCCGCCTGGTTATGGCACTCCGTGTCGTCGGATCGGCTTCGTCAGCCATACAATACTCCTTTCACAGCGTTTCATTCTCATTATAGCACACACAAGTCATTCCCACTTCCCAGCAATTGTACCATTCACCTGGACGGAGAAAAGTTATCTTTCGAATTACTTCACAGGATCCATATTACTTTGTCCAATATATGAATCCCTATAATCCGCCAGAGAGGTTGCTGGGTAAACGAGATCGACTGTGTCTATTTTGTTGTATTGTTAGCGTGCAAGGAGTACTGAATCGAACATCATCTGAGACCATATTGACCATCGCTACATCTTTGGTCTATTGCTTAATTCCCATATAAATAAAAGGTTAATACTGTTTCGCACAAATGCCAATGGAATATCCGTCTTAATGTCTCTGTGTGAAAGGCGAAGCCGGAGATATTGCCTTGTCATACCTCCGGCAGTGGACAGTCAACCTATTGGGATGTATTCGATATTTCGTAGCCTGCTTTACGCCAGGCATTCATCCCGCCGGGGACATCGTAGACGTCGGTATATCCCATCCCAGTCAGTGTATTTGAAGCCAGTTTGCTCATATGGCCACTCCGGCAGTACAGGAAGATCTTTGCATTTTTATCACTGGGAAGTTTGTCTTTATTCTCCTGAATCCGGTTAAATGGAACGAACGCATTCGTTCCGGGAATCTCCCCGGCATACGGGATATGCACATTTACCAGGGTCACCTCAGGATCGTCAGTGAGTTCTGCCAGCTCTTCAATTGTAAGAGTACGGTAATCGGTTGTGTGGTCGTCTGATTTGTTTTCTTCAGACTTCTCCGATTTCCCTTTCTTATACTGCGTGATCTCAGATGCTCCGCTGATGCCATAGCCGGCTTTTTTGACTGATTCCGTCATCTGCTTGATGGTCACCTTCGACGAATCGAAAACCACCACCGCATTATCTTTATCCAGTGATACTTCAGCATTTTCGACACCTTCCAACCCTTCAAGTGCAGACCGCACTTTTACCTGGCAGGAGTGTCAGGTCATCCCGGTAACTTCGAGGGTAACCTCACTGAGTGCAGGTTGTGAAGCGTGTTCTGATTGCCCAATGGCCATTGATCCAAGAACCAAGACCATCAATATTCCTGAAAATGCCTGCATCAGAACTTTCTCTATTTTCATAAAATTTTCCTCCTTTATCTCCTTTGTTGTAACGTCTCATTGAATCTCGTATAGATCAACCGTTGAGTCGTCCTTTTCTCAATCGGAACTTCTGCATAAGTCATATCTTTGAAAACATCCCGTATAATTTCACACCGAAGGACAGGGATTTGAGCCTCCACTCAGAAGAGATACCGGACCGTCACAGTGGCATGTACGCCCGATAATTGCGTGCCCCGGTAATTTTGCCACACCGGAATATTGACCTCAAACAATGCCGCCCAAAACTCCGAAATCTCGGTAGTCCAACCGCCCTGAATATCGAACTTCCATCCCCCGCTATTCGGCCACTGATCTCCGCTCCAGGATTCTGCTGTCCGCCCAGAGACGAGGATATTGAACCGTGGTACTGAGGAAAACACTTGAATGGCATGCAAATAGTTTGTCCAGAGGACACTCCATTCAATGCCGGGAGAGTAGGCAGTCTCAGGATTCCATAACGGAAATCTCCCGTTCACAACAAGGCCTGTGGCCACCGGGAAATTCGATCGGTAATACGCCTCTCCCTGCATGCTAAACTGATAATTTCCCAGCCCGGAGACCATGTGCGAGTGAAACACAGAATCAGCCTCCGGTGCAAAGACGTTTGACTCGTATGCGCTACCGGTAGGCAAAATCAGGCCGGCGCCGGAATAGAGACGCCAGCCCGGTCCGAATACTCTGTTTTTCCAGAGATAGTTGATACGTAAATGTACATCCCCGGGCGCTGAAAGTGTTTCGTTCTGGTGATGCGGCGATTCCTCATTCACTCGCTGCACCCGATATTCATAGGGGAGATCCAAAAATCCATTCCAGTGAGGACCAAAACCGTAGCCCAGTGAAAGAATGTTCCGGAGATACCGCTGATGGCCGGTATGCTCATCTGAAGAATGATTCTCGTCGGTGAGCGCTGCCTCGTACTGTCCAGCACTCAACCCATTACTCAGCGACCACTGCTCCGGCTCCAGTCCGACTCCGTATGTGGCGCTCCCGACCGGGAGCGTGGGATTACTTCACAGCGGTCACTGGGGAAACGCCGGCTGGGTGAATACCAGCACCAGTGACATGACCAAAACGATGGCGAACAGAAATCTATCTCTCAACGACTTCAATCTCTCCCACCTTGTAATCATAGTGTTCCCAGTTTTCGATGATATTTCGAAACGATTCCGCATGTTCCTCTCGCATTTCGGAAGTGGTCACGACAAACGATGTATTCTCACTAACAAATGCAACATCCGTCACGCCGTCCAGGCGCTTGAGTGCGGCAGTTAAGCCGTCGATGCAGCCAGTTCAGAAGATGGAATCGATGTATATCCTGTATTGTCTCAATTTTTTATTCCCTCGCTCATTAAAAAATTTATCTCTCCTTCAGTCTAACTTAGGTGGTACTCCAATCACTCTCAACACCAAGGACGACCAAAGATTTCGTTACCAGCTTCATTTTTCTGCGACTATCAACCGGACTACGCTGGTCAACAAATAGCGAACTTCAGATATTTTAAAACCCGCCTTACGAACATTCTCCACGGTATGACGATTCACGTGGGCTCCCGTTGTGGCTACCGTATAGGGATCAGCGATATCGAAGAATTTTCCGGCAAGTTCATTGTCCGGACGCATGTGCTCCAGGGCTACGAAGCGTCCACCGGGTTTCAGTACGCGGTGGATTTCGCGCATTCCTTTGACCGCATCCGGTACCGAACAGAAAACGAAGGTGTCGAAGACCGAATCAAATGTGTTATTCGGAAACCCCATTTGTTCTGCATTCATCTGCAGGAGATGCAGGTTATTGCGTGGCTCCGGATCGATCTTCGACAGCATCCCCTCGCTGATGTCGAAGGCAACAATATCCCATTCCGGATTGTGGTACTGGATGTTTTTCCCGGTGCCGACCCCCACTTCTAACACTAACGGACCACGCACCTCACATTGCACTGCTCTCCGCCAGCCTGGAAAGACCGTCAGCTCCATAGGAAATTCCATGAGATTATACCGTGTGCTGACCCGGTTGTATTTACGGCGGATGAAATCCATAATTGTATCTGAGCATCTCCACTGCGTTTTTCCATTAATTAGGAGTGAAAGCAGAGAATGTAAACGGGAATTTTATCCGGAGGATGAGAAAAGAACTAACCCCCTTCTACGCAATTAATCCAATCCTCAATCCCCCGGATACCACGAGAGAGGATACCGTGGTTAAGTGGTCTCCTCTTCTTCACTGGAAATATATTCGCCCGGTTGGTTCTGAAATGATTCCTGACAGTGTTCACAGCAAAAATAATATGTTTTCCCCTGATAAGCGGTCGTGTAAGAAGTGTCATCCTCTGGCACCGGCATATGGCAAACAGGATCTCTTGGCATGGGTTTCTCCTCGTTTTCTGTTTTGATTTTTCCCCGTCTGGCTACTACAATTCCCCCAACAATTAGTGCGATGAAAAGCGCCAGAAAGTACCGTCCATAGTCAGTGGGCGGCTGGAGGAAGTTGCTAAAGCGAATCGGAATGACGGTTCCTTCTTTCACCTGGTTCGTGGCCAATTGGACAAAGGATTTGTCTGTGGCAGTTTCCAGTACATTCAGCATATCGCTACTCACTTTGGCTTTTTGCCGCTTGATTAAGGCAACGTATGAGTCCACCGGATACGGTGTTTTATCCTGAAATACGAATTGTTCTTCTTCCACCGGAATTTCGTAGTGAATCACCAAATCCTTGGTACCGGGATGGAGTTCCATGGTATCATAGAATTCCGAACCATTGGTGCCCACGCAACACTGCATAAATCCTTTGCCAGGACGAACATTCGTCGCGCCGGGTGGAAGATCAAAAGCGAGTGTTTTGTAGGTGTTCTCAGAGAGAGGAACAGTTCCCTTGAATGTTTTATTTCCGGTATTTTCGACCCGCATGATCTGCCGGACGAACAGCCGGCCTTCGCCTTCGGTCAGTACTGCGTGCTGCATGGCGACCCGGATATCTGAATCCGACTGGGTGGTGTCCCAGACTGTCACTTTCAGGGGATGGTCGCCCGGGATTGGCTTACTCCAGGCGATATCCTCGTACTTAACTGTCTGATAAAAGACCGACAGCCGGTATTGCCCCAGGGAATCCAGTCCCGTAAACTGAAATTGCCCCTGAGAATCCGTGGTATCGACGGCAATCACCGCCTCTTGCTTACCATCATACTGTTTCAAAGCGACGGGATGTTTTTCCATCGGTCGATCCTGAGAGCCGTTTTCTACTGTCCCTTCAACCTGATATGCGGAAATTCCGCCTGGCAGCAGAAAAAGTGCAAGTGCCACAACTATTAATTTATTACGCATGGTTTTCTCCTAACTGTGTTCCGCATTGGGGGCAAAACTGTGCGCCGTCCGGCAATGGTGACTGACACGCCGGGCAATCAGAGGTCTCCTTCTCCTGTTCCGGAGCAGCAGGTTGTACGCCTTTTAATTCCTGCAGAACCTGCGCCGCCCGCAGTTTGTATTCCCGGGTCAGCTCGTGATAATCCTCCTCGCTCAGTTTGCCCATGTGGTAGTCAAATTCGATTTCTTTGAGTTCACGCAGCAGTTCTTGCTTCCGGTATTTCAAATCCGCATTCCCGTTGGTGGAAATGGCCACCGCCGGCGTGCTTCGGAAAAACGGCTGTACCAGTATGTATCCGCTGATGATTATGATGATGAGATATATCGCGCTAAACATAGTCTTCCTCTATTGCTTCAAGTTCCCGTTCAACCTCTTCGAGATACGTGGAATTCACTGAATTTTCCGGTATTATGTGTTCAGCTCCGCGGCTGCGCCATTTCCGTAACACCAGCACCACTATTACTCCAGCGATTCCCAGTGCCGCAAAGGGCAGAATCCATGCGCTGAGATTAAACCCCTCTTTGGGAGGAGCCGCTAAAATAGCCTGACCGTTTTCATCAACATATTTGGCAAAGATTTCATCCTTGCTCAGACCGGCATCCAGCATACCCCGGATGTCTTCCGTCATCTGGTCCGCGACACCACACTGGCAACTGTACAGGACCATCGTACAGCCACAGGTACACATGAGCCCTTTAGTGACGGCAGAGACATTCCCGGATGATTCCGCAGCCAGGTTAAGCGGCTGGGACAGGAGTCCGATCGCCAGTACGAGCGTAAACAGACGTTTCATTATTCTCTATCTCCTTCGATTTTTTACGATTCGGTAACAGTGCGATCAGGGTGCCAAATGCCATGATAATACCGCCGGCCCAGATCCAGACCGTCAGCGGGTTGATGTGGATATCCAGCACCGCCTTGCCGGCCTCATTCGTGCCGGCATAAATGATGTACAGGTCTTCTTTTAATGTTTGATGCAGCGCCACTTCGGTGTGCGGTTGGTCCTGTTTGGTTCGGTGGATCCGCTTTTCCGGTGTCATCGTGGCGAACATGGCGCCGTTTTTATACACATTCAGATTGGCGCCGTAACTGGCTTTTTCGGGATCTTGTTCCGAATAGAGGTCAACCAGTTCAATCTCGTAATTCTTTATTGAAGTGCGATCGCCCTTGTTCAGCATGGCTTTCTGTTCCGTTTTGAATCCCACCGAGCCGGTGATCCCGACGATAATCATGACGATGCCCACGTGAATGATATACCCGCCATAGCGCCGCTGGTTCGTCCGGATCATACTCACCGTTGCCTGCCAGATCGAACGGCCAGCCGATCGCATCTTCGCACGGAGACCTTTCCAAAATTCCATCCCGATGGTATACATGACGAAGACAGAAAAGGTAAACGACATCCAGATGTAGATATTGGCGATGCCGGCCACCCAGAATACCACCCCGGCGACGACACTCACCATGAGCGGCCAGAAGAAATTCCGGCGGAAATTTCGGCCTGTCGCCTTGCGCCACGCGATGAGCGGACAGATACCCGTCAGCAGCAGGAGCGTCAGAAATATAGGTGTTGTCACCTGATTGAAAAACGGCGCGCCAACAGTGATCTTCTCTCCGGTCACCGCTTCCGAAATAATTGGGAACAGCGTCCCCCACAGCACGGCGAAGGCCGCTCCCAGCAGTAGCATGTTGTTCAGTAAGAAACTGCTTTCCCGCGAGAGCAGGGAATCCAGTTCGTGTTCCGATTCCAAGTCAGGCAATCGAGTGATAATCAGATAGACCGACACGCCGGCGGCAATCAGCAGGAACCAGAGAAAAAACGGCCCGACTTTCGAAACCCCGAAGGAATGGACGGAGGAAATCAGTCCGCTCCGGGTGATGAATGTCCCAAGGATTGTCAGCAAAAATGTGATTACTATGAGACTCATGTTCCAGACTTTGAGCATCCCCCGTCGTTCCTGGATCATAACGGAGTGAAGAAAAGCCGTGCCAGTCAGCCAAGGAAGAAAGGAGGCATTTTCCACCGGATCCCACGCCCAGAAGCCGCCCCAGCCGAGTTCCACATACGCCCATTTCATTCCGAAGAGATTGCCCAATGTCAGAAAGAACCACGCGGCGATCGTCCATTTCCGCGTGGTCGTAATCCACTGGGAATCCAGTTTCCGGGTGAATAGCGACGCAATAGCGAAGGCGAACGGTATCGTGAACGCAATGTAGCCCAGGTAGAGAGTAGGCGGATGCATCGCCATCCCGGAATTCTGCAGCAAAGGATTGAGGCCTTGTCCATCCTGTGGCGTGAATGCCAGCGTTTCAAACGGATTGGCAGCAAACAGCATCATCGCCAGAAAAAATCCCTGTACGACCATCAGCGTTGCCATGACATACGGCATGAGTTTGGTATTCTGTTTTCGGTTTTGATATACGGTCAATGCCGAAAAGCCACCGAGAATCCATGCCCAAAACAGCATGGAGCCTTTTTGTCCCGCCCAGAATGCCGTAATACTGTAAAATGTCGAGAGCGTTGAATTGGTATAACTCGCCACGTATTCTACACGAAAATCGTGTGTGATAAGCGCCCAGAGCAGTATTCCGGATGCCGCACTCACTAAGACGAACGCCAGCAGTACTGCCCGACGGCTACTCTGGACAAACTCCAGCTTGCGACGATGATATCCCCACAGACTGGACCCCAGTGCAAACAGACTGACCAATAGCGTCAGCTCCAGCAAATGTGTCCCCAGTTGATACATATGTCTTATCCTAAATCGGTTATGGTGAATATTTGATTGTTGTCATCTTCAACAGTCATTACGCAATCCGGATGCCATTTTTCGAACTACCTGCTCTATATCACTGTAAATACGCGAATTATTGGTGATTAATTTTTCAACAATACCTTCAGTTGAGTGAAAGTGTTGTAGAATATTCTTCATCTGAATCTCTGGAAATTATCATTTGTGGTAACGGGTTTTGGCTTTGCTAAATCAGGGTTGGATATCGGGAGTAAATAAAAAACACCGGAGAGAGTTGCTCTCTCCGATGCCATTTATTGAGGGGGGATTGTTGCACCTCATTGTTCAAGTGTTAAAGTGTTCCGATGTTCAAGTTAACAACGTGTTAGTGTGTTATTGTTATAGGGTCTTAATTTTCGAGTGATTTGTAATGCGGACTGTGTATTACTTTAACGGTAAACCAGAAGTCCGGGTACGTAATACGCAATACGTAATACTTCCAGTCGTCTTATTATTCCATATCTCCGTGATCATCCTGCATCATACCCCCCATATGGGAGCCGCTCTGTCCGGGCTTATCGGGCTTGCCGTGCATTCCACCCATCATACCGCAGCCACCGCCAACAACTGATACTTGCGCGCGCTGCTCTTCCGTCAGCACGTCCAGTCCGTCGAAATAGCTGTTAAGAAGTGTCTTCTGTATTTTCAACTTCTGGGCGTGCCGGTTTTCCAGTGCATTTTCAACGTCTTTCTGCTTCAAGTCATTGCTGTTCAGTGCCTGCGCCAAATCCAGTCCGGCAATCTTCGCGTCTGCCTTCAACCGGATCACCTGCTTCTGCAGGTCGGAGGCCTGTTTCTTTAAGGTTTGTACCTGATCGCCCGTGAGTTCCAGGGCATTCGCCTGGACAAGGATCGTCTTCACCGAGGGAACCGACTGGCCCATCATTCCCTGACTGTCGTGCATACCACTCATCATACCGCCACCATGCATTCCCTGCATCATGCCCATCATTCCACCATGACCGCCCATCTGGCCAACTTTTCCTTGATTCCCCTGCATACCGTGCATTCCCTGGGCGGATACACCAACACTGAATCCAAGCAATGCGACTGCAACTAAAAGTGATTTGACTGTTTTCATACGTTATCTCCTTTGTTTTCGGTTGCTTTCATTATTCTATCCATACATATGCAACGGCTGTTCCAGATACCCGAAATGGCTTAACCATACTCTTTAAGTCTGGAACATTATATTCGGGTTGTAGGATATTCTACAAAAACAGGAATTACATGTGGATTAGTCTACAGGAATTGAGGAAGAAGGCAGAAGGGAAAAACCGGTTGGTTGTCGGTTGTTCGTTGTGTGTTGTTGGTGGTTGGTGGATGGATAGGAAATAATCACTCTGGATTTAACTGGTGAGATCTGCTATTAACGAATCCAGACAGACCCTGTCAGGGGTCACGACCCTGACCAGGGTTACAATGCTTGCTAAAGGAAATATATCACACACGATTAATCCGGCAGCTGCCAAATACTGAACAGAATCCCGTAGGACGAAGAGTAATCAGTATAGCCGGAGACGCGTAGTGTGAACGGAATCTCCGGTGATCGCTCCTGGCGTCGTCAATAGTGTTGAATATCGGAATACATCTCCCAAACCAAAATATACAAAAGTTACCCCCAAATCCAGCAGTCAGAGAATAAGGATAATCCTCTTCATTACACCGGGATAACGAAGAGTATTATTAAGATTAGGAGTACGAAACAGATGAAGTTCAAAACAATAACACCTTAACACCCGAACACTATAACACTCCGCCGCAGGAGGCTCACACTTCAATATCATACTTCTTCAGCCGGTAAATCAGGACGTGCCGGGGAATGCCCAGCCGCTTGGCTGCCTGGGTCTGGTTGCCGCCGGTCTGTTCAAGCGCCTGCATAATTGCAGACCGTTCGATCTCTTCCAGGGTCATATTGTGCAAATCGAGTTGTTTATCGGAAGTATCGTCCTGTTGGTTCCGGATGTGTGACGGGAGATCGTCAACTTGGATTTCTTCCCCGTCATTCATGACCAGCGCCCGCTGAATGGCGTTCCGCAGTTCCCGGACGTTTCCAGGAAACGGATACCGATGGAACAGTTCGTACACCTCATCGGACAGTCGAACCTGTTGGCCCTCACTCAATTCAATCAGAAAATGCTCCGCCAGCATATCTATATCGCCATTTCGGTTCCGGAGCGGCGGCATGGTAATACTTACGACGTTCAGACGGTAATAAAGGTCTTCCCGGAACGTGCCGTTCTCCACCATCTCCCGGAGGTCCTGATTGGTGGCGGCTATGATCCGGATATCGAGATCAATTATCTGTTCTCCGCCGACCCGCTGAATTTGATGTTCCTGCAGCACACGAAGAAGCTTTACCTGCACCTGTAGCGGCAGTTCAGCAATTTCGTCCAGGAAGACGGTGCCGCCGTTCGCCTGTTCAAAGCTCCCGATGTGCCGCCGATCGGCACCAGTAAATGCGCCTTTTTCATGTCCAAACAATTCACTCTCGATAAGGTTCTCCGGAATCGAACCGCAATTCACCGGGACAAACGGCTCTTCGGATCGATAGCCGTTGTGGTGGATGGCTTTTGCCAACTCCTCTTTGCCGGTGCCCGTTTCGCCCAACACAAGCACCGGAGCATCGCTTAAAGCAACTTTTTCCGCGGTCTTGAACACCTCTTCCATCGCTTTGCTCTCACCCACCAGATTCTCGAACCGGCTGCGCTCCAGCACCTGCTGACGTAAATTTGCCGTCGATTCTTCCAGGGATTTCATGCGCAGCGCTTTTTCAATGACAAACGCCAGTTGATCGGTGGCAAACGGCTTGGTGATGTAATCTGCGGCGCCGATCTTAACGGCCTTCATCGCATTATCCATGGTGCCGTATGCGGTCATGATAATCACCACTTCGTCCGGATTGATGGCGAGCACCTCGCGAAGCACATCCAGGCCGGACTTCCCTTCCATACGCATATCCGTCAGGACGGCATCGAAATCCTGTTTCTGATAGAGTTGCAGGCCTTCTTCTCCGGATTGTGCCGTAGTCGCGGTAAATCCACGCTGTTTTAACTCATAGAAGATTACCCGCCCGAGGCTGACGTCATCATCAATCACCAATATATTTCTTTTCTGTGGTTCGGTATTCATACTGGGTTATTCCTGCGGCATAATAATAGTGACTTTCGTTCCCTTGTCGAGTTCGCTTTCCAGGGAAATCTGTCCCTCATATTCTTCGACAATCCGTTTCACGATCGGGAGACCCAACCCGGTGCCTTCCTGCTTGGTCGTGTAAAAGGTATTCCACACATTGGCAACCTCCTCCTGTGGAATTCCTTTACCCTGATCCTCCACAATCAACTGTAATTTTCCGGAGTTCGTCGTGGCTGAAAGTGAGATGGTTCCCCCTTCCGGCATGGCATCGATGGCATTGAGCAGCAGGTTAATCAGAATTTGGTACAAATGGTTTCGATCCATGGTGAGATTGACTGGTTGGTTCGGGAGTCGCATGGAGAAGGTGATATTCCGTTTCCGGGTTTTTTCGGCGAGCAGGCGCTGCACCGAGGTCAGCACTTCATTCAGCTGAAATTTCTGTCTGGATTTCGGCTCTGTTCTGGCGGCACTCAGATAGTTCTCCACCACCTGGTTCATCCGCTCCGCTTCTTTCATCAGGATTTCCGCGACTTCTTCCTTCTCCTCCGGTTCCAACTCATCATTTGCCAATAGCTTGGCAGATCCGGTGATTGATCCCAACGGATTCCGGACTTCATGTGCCAGAGATGCCGTGAGCTCTCCAAGCACCGCCAACCGGTCGGCCACGCGAAGATTTTCCTCCATCTCAATCAACCGTTTCGACTGGGCTTGTAACTCCTGCAATGATTGATCGAGCTGATTAGCGGTATCTTCATAACGCTGGCGCTCCTTTTCCTGATTGGTCACCAACACACCGGATAAAATCCCAACCACATTATACAATACCAGTTCCAGGAGTTTGTTCAGTCCCTGTTCCGGACTGATGCCCCAGTGAGAAATCAGATGCGGCAAATAAATCAGACTGATGATGACAGAAGCCCCGACACCACCAACCAACTGGTACCGGAAAGCGGCAATGATAATGGGGATATAATACAGCCGCCGGTAAATATCGTGGAAAACCGCTTCGGTCAGCGTGGTGCTATAGTGCAACACACTGATGATCAGGATCATCCCGGTAACCATCCAGAAGACCCAATCTCTGTACCAGGTTTGGTTGGAGTTATTCATTTTTAAAGTATTAAAGTGGTTGAAAAACCATGTTAATGTGTTATTGTGTTACAGTGTTATAGTTAAAAGATTCAACAAACAATATCGGAGGAGAGAGAGTGTAAGGAAAAGTGTGTAAACCCGTTCATCGGTCAATATACGGTTCCAGTCGTTTCCGGAACACCAGCAAGAGTTCCGCATAGATTTCGCCCCAGTGGTGCCGCGTTTGGCTCCATTTTTGTTCCTGGGCACTG
>JAIPJS010000031.1 GCA_021734025.1 Candidatus Neomarinimicrobiota bacterium | reverse complement strand
CGCGGACAGCGGGTCCGATCCCCGAAATATGCTGCACGCCAGATCCGGTGAATATGCGTGCGAGTCAAATCGGCTGTAAAGACTTGTTTCATATGCAATTATACACATAGTATCAACTCCATGAAACCTAAAATGCCCTTCACAAATACCTTTCTCTGAAACGACCATCACTGCACTTCCAATTCCTTAAAAAGCGTTGCCGTTTCCCGTTTGTAAATACCCAACCCGGCGATCATGGAGCCGAGGGTTGTAGCCAGAAGCCCCGGGAAAAACCCGACGTAATAGCTCGCCGTCGTCACCTTCGCCCGGACAACATCCGGGAAGAGGATGGTGGCACTCCCCATCAGATTTCCGACGTCGATGCCGTGGGACTGCATATAATAGGAAGCAGCCAGTCCCAGCGCAGTGCCCACAACAGAACCGACCAGTCCGATCATTACCGACTCGATGATCATCGTGCGGTAGATGTGGCTCTTCTCCTCGCCGATGGCAAGGCGCACACCGTATTCGCCGTAGCGCCGCAGTGTGCCCATCAGTCCGGCGTTCCAGAGCACGATGGACATCACCAGGACGAAGATAAATACCATAATCGAGGAGACGACGTCCACATACGCGTACATGGAACCCAGGTCGTTCTGGTCGGTCAGTTTAAGGATGGCTGGTGTGAAATCCCCTTCCAGAGATGAGTAGAGCTGTTCGAATTTCTGTACCACTGCGTCCGCCCGTTCCTCCTCATACTGTCCGTCTTTAAAAAATCCCAACAATTCTCCTGCCCCGTCATCCATGTTTAGCGTCCGGCGGATGCCGCTGATATCGGCGATGATTCCGCCGCGATCCAGCGCCTGAATGCCGAAATGCACCGTGCCGACCACCTCGAAATTCTGCATCGCCATACCGCCATACATACCGGTGCTGATGAGCGTAGCCGATTGACCGATTTCGAGATCCAGCGATTGAGCAAATTCGTCGCTTACCAGTATCTCGAACGGCTCTTCCGGAAGGCGCCCTTGAACCAATCCATCGCGAAGTCCCATCCGCTGAATTTCATCACTGGATGGATTCAGCAGATCAACCGCCAATCCCCCAGCCGGCCCCTGCGCGCGGGTTTCGCCAGTTTCGTCCGGGATATCCAGCAGTCCGCCGAAGTGGATCCGTGGCGCCCATTCAATCTCCGGGAACTGGTTGGAGAGTTCGTTCTGCAATTCTTCGACTTCAAGCAGTGCCAGGTCGTTCGGCGTCCGTTCCATTTGCTCCGCGTACGCCCGGGTCACCACTTTGACGTGTCCGGTCTGATAATTGGCGTTATTGGTGACCATGTCCGCCATTTCACCCTCGATAAAACTGTACATAAACACCGTCAGCAGCACACCGGCCGCGGTAACTAGCAGCGGAAACAGGCTTCGGGAGCGATCCCGGAGTAAGCCTTTCAGGAGAAACCAGGTCATGAGAATTTCCCCCTGAGCGCGTCGGTCGGCTCCAGCTTGGCAATCTTCCGGGTCGGCAGGTAACTCACGATTGTTACCGTGATAAAGACCAGGATAATCGTTCCCATGACCAGTCCGGCCCCGTAGGTCGGATACATAGTTCGTCCCAGCGCCATACCGTAGTCTTCCACGTATTCAGGCATGGTAAATCCGGTGCGGGCGAACCAGGTCAACAGCGGAAGTCCCCAGACCGCGCCGACCAGTATCGCCAGGATGGCGTGTAGAGCGCCCTCCAATGTGAAAAGCCGGATGAGCGTTCCACGGGTCATGCCCAGCGCCATGAGGGTGCCCATCTCCTTCCGGCGCCGCCAGAGGGAGAGCACCTGGGTATCGAATACCGCCAGCAATCCCATGCCCAGCAGGAAGAAGTACATGATGGAGAGCGAGGAATCGGACATGTCCTGGATTTCGTCGATTTCCCTGGTCAGAAATCCGATATCCCTGAAAATCCAGTTTCCGGCTGCGGTGATATTTGCGGCGCCCTCTCCGCGGACAATCAGTGTGGCTTCGTCTTCCATGCCGGTCATCGTATAGATTCGATCCAGCGGCAGCCAGATCTGTCCGTTATCCACCGACTGGACGATGGTCTCCATAATGTGCGCAATTCGAACGTCCGCGGCGTCGTAGGTGCCGTTGGCATCCCGCCAGCGGACGGTGATATAATCTCCCACGCTCAAGCCGGAATTTTCCGCCATGTTGTTTCCGATGAGCGCAGGGATGTCATTTTCTGCTACCATGGATTTCGTGGGCATTTCAAGGATGGTCTGCTCTGGCGGAATTCCTTTGAGGAGGATAGGTTTGATCCGCCCTTCGGGAAAAATCGATCCCTGGGTAATCAGGATCGGTACAGCATCCCCGCGGGCCACGTCATTCTGCAAGTTTGTCGGAATCGGCCCGTGGCTTTCGGTCAGCGCAAACGGGTCATACGGATCGTACTCCGAATGCCAGAACTGTCCCGCACCCAATTCCATCCGGATCATGGCATCTCTGGCACGATCCAGCATGCCTGTATACAGTCCCTGCATCCCGATAATCGTGACGAATGCCACGGAAAGCACAATCACGTTCAGCCAGGTGCGTATCCCCGCGCCGATGGTGTTTTTCCAGGCGAGTTGCAGTGTGACCATGATGTCTCTGCCTAAGCCTGGACCACGTCGTCTGCCACTACCCGGCCGTCTTCCAGCGAGATCTGCCGGCGCAGGTATTTGATGACTTTTTCGTCGTGGGTGGCAAAGATGAAGGTGGTCTCCAGTTCCTCGTTCAGGCGCTCCATCATCTGCAGGATGTTGTGGGCGTTCTTCGCATCCAGATTGGCGGTGGGTTCGTCCGCCAGCACGAGCTTCGGACGCTTGACCATGGCACGCGCCACCGCTACTCGCTGGCATTCGCCGCCGGAGAGCTGCGCCGGTTTGGAGTCGATCTTGTCGGTGAGACCGACCCAATCCAGCGCATCCTTAACCATGCTGTCCATCTCCTTTTTGGAGAGATGTTTCAGCAAAAGAAGCGGTAGCTTCACGTTCTCATAGACCGTATAGACCGGCAATAGATTGTAGGTCTGGAAGATGAATCCCATATGATGGTTGCGGAGCGCCGCCGCCTCCTTGTGGGAGAGCTGGCTGATTTTTTTGTCCAGCACAGTGGTCTCGCCCTTGGTCGGTTTGTCCAGTGAGCCGATGATGTTCAGCATGGTGGTCTTCCCGGAACCGCTGGGCCCCACCAGTCCGGCGAATTCTCCTTTCTTGAACTGCAGGTTGATATCCTTCAGGGCAATGAATTCACCCTTGCCCATGGGATAGGCTTTCAACAGGTCTTCGATGGTAATGAGTGCGTTATTTTGCATGGGGATTTTCCTTTTTAGATTTATTAATTTTCACCGCAGAGACGCAGAGCACGCTGAGAAAAAACTGTTATTGTTTAAATGATATGCTCCTGTCTCGTTAGCATTTCTCTAACAATAATTTTTGTTTTGCATTTTTTTCCTTGTTAGTAATTCTTCTGTCGTTCTCATTCTGTTCTCTGCGCCCTCAGCGGCTCCGCGGTGATTCTCTTTACTCCGTATATTCATTAACGACTCGCTTCACACCTTTTTTGAGTTGGGATACATTAAAATTGATAAGCAGTCCGACTTCCAATTCCGATAATTTCAGATACGATAAAAGTTGTGCCGTATGGATTGGTAGTAAACTTTCAACGGATTTTAGCTCCACAATTACGTTTTTTTCAACAACAATATCTAACCGATATGATAAATCTAATTGTACCTGTTTATATTTGATTGGCAATTCTTTTTGTCGCTCAATATCCAAGCCTTTTTCTTTCAGTTCATAGGCCAAGCACTCTTCATAAGCGGATTCCAACAAGCCGGGTCCTAATTCCTTGTGGACTTCAATGGCGCTGCCAATAACTTCATTGGTGATCTCGTTAATTTTCATTAAATACCTTTCACCGCAAAGACACAGAGTTCGCTGAGAAAAAAACTGGTATTGTTTTAAGGATAGTTCCCGGTGTCGTTCGCGTTTTCATAATACAAATTCATTTATTTTCAAATTTTTCCATGGTTTTTACAGTAACTTCTTTTGTTGTCCTCATTCTGTTCTCTGCGCCCTCTGCGGCTCTGCGGTGAATCGATTTGTTCAATGGTTAAAAATCACCATCAGTTGCAGGCCGAATTTTCCCACCGTCGTCACCGGTTGGTTCAGGAATCCACCCCCTGCCGCATCGCCAGTGCGTCCGAACAGGCTGGCGTGGAGCACCCACCGGTCGTACGTCCGCTGCCAGCTGAGGTAATGGTACGCCATCTCCGCCTCCCAGTTGTAGATACTGTACACCGCGATCTGGTCCAGCCAGCCGATGGGATAGGAGGCCATGAAACCGGAGGTCTGATTATCTTTATCCATATCGAAAACCTTGTCGCTTATCGTAACCAGCATGTGTTCGCCTAATACATGCAATCCGTTTCCCCCTGGAAATGTGTAATCAATACCGACCGTCTGGAATGATTGCCATCGGTATGCCTCGTTCCTGTACTCCGCATGGATTATTGCCGTTTCGAACCAGAGTCCAACGCCCACGTCCCAAATGCCGTCCAGGGCGATGCGGTTTTCCGCCACATGCGGCCCTCTCATGGTAAAATTGTTTAAATACTCCCCGGGAACGCTCCGCAGATGATAACTCACCGCCATTTCACCGGATCCCACCGGATGTTGATATCGACCGCCAAGCTCCGGAGACCCTTCTTTGGATGGCACGAACTCCAGTCCTTTCGTTTCGTCCTCACCATAGATGCCCCACAGCCAGATGCTGGACAGGTTCTCAAAATCATAGCGGAGACGCAGCGCATACACGCCTTCCGTCAGCTGGAGGGGATCTCTGGGATCGAGGCGATCGAACCACATGAGGGAGCGCAGCAGTTTTGCCGGACCGAAGTTGATCTTTTGTAGGCCAACGCGGGATTCGAATTTATGGGTGGCAAACCTCGCCCAGAGGCGATACGGCTTCAGATCCGCCGCGCCGCTGTCGAATTGTGTGTTATAATTTCCGTACAGATTCGCGGAGATCTCGACATCCATGGTATATGGTGCATTTTCGGTAAAATCTTTGGCGAACTCAGGCAGGTATCTTACACCGCTTCCGAACCAGAAATCGGAGTGCTCCGACTGCTGCACATTCCCCCAGCCGGAGAGCTGGCCGCGGAATTGTTGTGAGTATCCGAAATCAGGGACAAAGAAAAAGATAAGTACAAGCATCATCATAAATCGGGTGATATATCGGTGGCTTTTCTTCATGGGTTATGATTCTTGAAAAAATTCATCGATGATCGTGAGGTCATACAGTTCCAGGGGCTCTTCCTCAGTGCCAATAAGCCGGTTAATAGCAAACTCATACGCTTCAATCTTCCGGGAAAACTCCTCAAGAATGCGCTGTCGTTCTTCCCCGGATGCCTGTTCCAGCCGCAGAAAACTCTCACTGAACTGTTCGGCAACACCGAATCCCATGTGAAAAATAATCCGGGCGCTCTCTTCCGGATACCGGATCTCCCAGCCCTCCTCAGCCATCCCCTGTTTCATGATTTCCGCATAATAGGGTGCCGCCTTTTCAAGGGACATTTTGTTGAGCGCCTGGAGCAGTCTGTTATTCTTTGGATCGTACATGACGCGCATCAACTCCAGAAAGACGTCCCGTTGCTCCACTTTCCAGTTTCCGACCTGCGAATACACTTTTCGGAATTTTTCCCTGGCGGATAAATCAGCATCGGCAGTGATCTGCGCCACGATGGCTATCGCCTCATCGGTAATCCGATCCGCCAGCGCGATCATCAGATCTTCCTTGGAATCGAAATAGTGATAAAACGTCCCCTTGGCGATTCCGATAGCGCTGATAATATCATTGATGGAGGTGGCGTCGTACCCCTTGCTAAAGAAAAGGCTCCGGGCAGTTGCCAGAATCTCCTCCATCCGTTCATCGTACTCTTTGACTTCTCGTACCAATTTCTTCTCACTTTTCCCGTTTCACCGACCGACCGTCGGTCGGTACAATAATTACATAACCAGGAACCGGTTGTCAAGACAATTTTTGCCAACTCTAGGTGGAACGGTAATTGAGCAAAGTATTTTATCGTTTCTTTCAAATTTTTATGCTATTCGCTGATACTCTTTAAAAAGATTACCAATTTTGTCACTTTTTTCTTGTCATTGCTTTCGCATATATCTAACATAAAACCATCCCAAATTGTAAGCAGCCTGCCACTTTCCGATTCACAGACTTTTCTTTACAAAGATGTTCGAAGTGCTGCATTTGCACGGTTAGTAGTTTGCACCCGTGTCTTCGAATTCAACGTCAGGGAGGTTCTATGTTCGTATTGCAAAAAAATCGTCTTTTCTTACTTCTGGTTGCACTGCCATGCTTCCTGTTTTCTCAGGTCACCTGGGAAAACATCGGTCCCGGCGGCGGCAGCGACCTGCACTTTATGGAAGTCCATCCGGAGAATGCCGATATCATTTACATCGGCGGCGATATTATGGGGATCTTCAAAACCACGGACGGTGGGGAGTCATGGACAAATATTAACGGTAATCTCGCCCAATCTCTCTATGGTGGAGACGTCTACTGGATGAACGACATCGTCCTCGATCCGGCAGATCCTCAGACAATCTATATTGCCACCTCGGTCGGACTGTTTCGCAGCACCACCGGAGGAGGTAACTGGGAGATGTTATATCCTGATGTTATCGATAATGAAGATGCACCTAGATCAGTCGGAACAGTTGCCATGGATTCCACTAAATATCGCATGTTTATTGGTCTCGGCAATGCAGCGAGCGGTTCCTGGGGAGATTTTGAACAAACGCCGAATGGCGCTGATTACTGGGGAGTGTTCAGAAGTGTTGGTGCAGGCGACAGTTGGAAAGAATTAAGTGTGGGGCTCGCAGATGGTGCACACATCCATTCCATTGTGATCCATCCTGATGATCCGAACAAGGTCATTCTCTCCTCAACCGACGGAATTTACAAAAGCACAAATGGAGGGGATACCTGGAGTCCCAGTAATACAGGACTGCCACACACGGATGCGCTCCAGATGATCGGGCGACACTATTGGGAACAGTACGGTCTGTATCTGTCGATTAAAACCCACGGCACGCCCGGCGATTCCACCACATTTCAGGGTGGGCTATTCATGAGCACTGACTTCGGCGATACCTGGACAGATATCACCGGCAATCTGCCAACTTATGATCGCTGGGACAACCTGTTTTACAATTACTGGAAGTTTGACGTGAACCCAAAAAATCCGGAAATGATCGTGACCGGAATGACTCAGGGCAGCGGATACGAAGATCCCGGCCTGTACATCACCTGGGATCTCGGAAACGAGTGGGAGTACATGGCCTCAGCTCATACCATGGGGGGCTGGCTTGAATCAGACTGGCACTGGGACCCGTATATCTTTGGCATAAAATATTCGCCTTCGGATACGAGTCGTCTCACATCAATTGGCATCCAAGTCGATATGAGCGATGATGGTGGCTGGACGTGGGGGCAAAAATACGCTGCGGATGTCGACGGAGCCTGGCACGGGAACGGACTTGAACTTATGAACACCGAAACTGTCGCATTTGATCCCAGTGATCCGGATGTCGTGTACGTCGGATACGATGATATGGGACTGTTCCGCTCCGATGATGCCGGCTATTCCTACCATCGTCTCGACCCGCACCAGGATCCGGATATCGGTAACCTCTCCGATGTGGATGCGGTGAAGGATATCCGAGTGGACATCGAAAATGGCGACCTGTACATCAGCCGCTATCAAGGTTCTCAGGGCGGATATGATGAGGGATTTTCATCCGGCGGCATCGTTTACAGCGATGATATGGGCGCAACACAAACCGATATTACCGGCGACCTCCCGAACGGTCGCAGTGACCTGGTGCTGGATCAGCAATCGGGGTCCCCAGGCAACCGCACCCTGTATGCTGCGATTTATCATCACGGCGTGTACAAATCCACGAACAGCGGTGGAACCTGGTCCGCGGTGAACACGGGTCTCGGCTCTGATGCGGAACTGGTCTGGGAAATCGCCATCGATCCGAACAACTCAGATGTGCTGTATCTCGGGCTGAATCACTGGGGCGCGGAGGAAAAGAGCCTGTACAAAACAACAGACGGTGGCGCCAACTGGTCGCTGGTCAGTGATTTTCCGGCCGGCGACGTGATGGCGGTCTACGTGGATCGCACCAGTACGGTATATGCATCAAATACGGATAATTTTGAGTGGAATTATGCCGGCGCGCTGGCCCGGTCCGCTGACGGTGGTGACACCTGGGAGGATATCCTGGATCATTCCAGGGTAATCGACGTACAACTCCATCCGATTTACGACAATGTGCTCCTTGCCGCCGGACAGCAGTGGTACAAATATGACAATACCGGGAAAGGCGGGGCGCTGTACCTGAGCGACGATAACGGAACCACTTGGGATGTCATCTCACACGAAGTGGCCCATACCTTCTTCAATGCGGCCCGGTTCAATCCACATGAGCCACAGGAAGTCTATGCTACCACCGCCGGCGGCGGCATGTGGCGCAGCAGCAATGTACCGGTTTCTGTGATGGATGAAACCGAACTCCCGACCGGGTTTACCGTCAGCCAGAATTATCCGAACCCGTTTAATCCGGTGACTTATATCTCCTTTACTGTTCCGGTGCGAACATGGGTCACGATCGCGGCATATAATCTCCGGGGGGCGGAGATCGGCCGGCTAGTGGATTCAGTCATGTCGCCCGGAGAATATACCGTCCCATTCGATGGCTCGGACCTGGCCAGTGGCATCTACCTGTATACGATAAAAGCAGGAGGGTATCAACACACAAAAAGGATGCTGCTCATCAAATAAAAATATTCATTTCTTTTCTCTGAATTTCAGAATAATATTATATGTAACCGTTAATAATTGTGACAGAGAAGAGTATTTTTTCTGTTTAATTCTTATTCAAAGGAGAATTCTATGCGTAGTAAACCTGTCCTCTTAATTTCAGGCCTTATAGCGTTGTTTTTTGTCTCTGGCTGTGCGAACAGCGGCGCCTTTCTATCATCCCATCAGACCAGCGTGGAGCTATCCGAGGCAAACTATAAAATTGTTGCCACCGATGTGACTGGCTCATCCAGCCTGGCATTCCTCATGGGGGCGAGTTACTCATTTGGAGCGGCGAGCAACGCTATGGGAATTTTCCGGGTGGAAGGGACGGGCGCTGTCTATCAGGAAGCTCTTAGTGATCTCTGGAATAATGTGAAAGCCACTGCCGGCAGCACCGAAGGTGAACCCATAGCTCTGGCCAACGTGCGTTATGATTCAGAGATGCTAAACCTGTTCTTTTACACCAAACTCACAGTGAACGTACGTGCTGATGTGATCAGATTTCAGAAATAAAAAGGATTTTTCACCGAATGTAAAAAAAGGGTGTCGTAGTCACATCGACACCCTTTTTTGGTCCAATACTATCACCGCTTTATAAATCACCGACTCATATTACAACGTCCGTTCTCGGATACAGCACACCGCATCCCTCGAACTCAACTTGGTCTTTATATGCCGGCCGGGTCAGGTTTCAGTTTATCGTACATCCAGCTGATACTGGTATTCAGTGAAAAAGCAACCACACCTTTAAGAGTTTCATGGCAGTTCCTCCATTCCGTTTATGTCTCGGATTGTTTGTGTTGATAGGTCTGACACGTGCGGCAGTACTGAACTAAATAATAGCGGTGTTTGATTTTTCAGTCAAGATAAACTAAAACTTCGAACAGGTACACAAATATGTTGAGTCCCACCGAAGGCAAATGCGATTCGGCGGTAATTCAACCCGATTCCGGATTCGGGGGCAATTTGCTACTATTTCTTGTCCAATGCCTTCAGAATAACAACCGTGCGATCATCGCTGTAATTCACTTCGGTGGAGAGGTAATCGGTCACGGCCTCTTCCAGTTTATTGATGATATCAGCAGGATGTAAATCACAGTTTTGACGGATCACATCGATGATCCGATGTTCCCCGAATTCATCCCAGTTGGCATCCGGTGCCTCGGAAAATCCGTCCGAATACACTACCAGCATATCACCCGGGAGAATTTCAATCGTTTCCTGCTTGTAGACCGCGTCCGTAAACAACCCCACCGGCACCCCCCCGGTCCGGAGACGAATCAGGTCGCCATTTCGGAAAAGCAGCGGCGGATTGTGTCCTGCATTGATATAGGTCATCATCCAGTTGGAGGTGTCCAGCACTGCATAAAAAAGCGTCGTAAACTCTTCCAGGTTCGTATCCTTGATGAGCGCCTTGTTGACCCGTCGAATTACCTCGCTCATTGAGTAAACGTTTTCCGCTTGTACCCGCAGGGACGTCCGGACCGCCGCCATGAGCAGCGCGGCCGGAATGCCTTTCCCGGACACGTCACCCAGCGCTATGCCGATATTATCTTCCGGCAATTCAATATAATCGTAAAAATCGCCGCCGACTTCCTGACAGGCACGATTCCATCCCGCCAAACTCATGCCCTCGATATCCGGGACTGTGGACGGCATAAACCGGTTCTGTATATCCGCTGCAATTTTCAGCTCATGTTCAATGGCTTCAAGGCTCATCAAATCCCGGTGTAACCGTGCGATGCTGATGGCTGCTGCAGCCTGGTTCGCCAGGATTTTAAACGTCCGGATCTCCTCCCGGTCAAACTCGTGTGGCTCGGACATAAAAATGGAGATGGCCCCAATCACCTTTCCGTCCTGGAGCATCGGCAGGGCCAGCATAGATTTGATCCCCTCTTCGAGTGCCTCTTCCAGATATTGCACCCGCTCATCAACGGAGACATCGGATACCTGCACGACTGAGCCACCCTGGTTCCTGTTCTCGATCATCTCCTTATAAATGCTTTTCTCTGCAACAATCGGCCCCTTCTCGATATACTGATTACTCAGGCCTCGCACGGCTTTCAGCTCCATTACACCCCGATCAGGATTATAGAGCCGTAGCGAACTGGCGCTAGATTCCAACGTCTGCGCCGCAATCTCAACTATCTCATTTAACAGGGTCTCAAGGTCAAAGCTGGAACTGGTCAGGAGGTTACTAATCGCATCTATGGCCGACAGCTGTTCCTGCACCACCTCAAACTGCCGTAATTTTTGCTCCGAATTCATAAAATGCCGCCTGTTATCTGTCCGTGGTATTCAAAGTCGTATGATTTTATCCTCTGATACCTTTATACGCAAGCTGTATTCCGGATAAAACAGGTTCACAATTTTTACTATTGACAATACTTTTGAACAAAGAAGATGAAATGTACGGAAGACAGATTTCGAAAGTTGTCCGACAATGAAGATCGGTTGACTCCCTCACGCCAGAGAATCATCGTCCTTCACACCAGCCGCACCAGTATCCACAATATCAGGTCGCCGGAGAATCGGATATCTCGCTTTGTAAAACGATCCGATGCACCGGCGTCTCCGATAAATAAAACAGGGTTACTGGAAGCTCTCCACCGCTTCTTCTACGGACTCGAATGATTCAAAGACGCTGGTGAGCTCCATCATATAAAAGACGCTCTCGATCTTCCGGGTCGCCCGGGCGATCTTTATGTCGCCCCCCGCATTCCGCAGGGACGTGGCAGAAGCCAGCATAGCACCGAGCCCGGTACTACTGAACCACTTGACCTTCCCCATGTCGACGACCACCTTCATTTTATCCTGCTCAATCAGGTCCTTGACGTACGGATGGAGATCTATGCTTTCGTTCATCATTTTGCCGGATAGTGTCAGTACAGTGACATCTCCATCTTGTGACTCTTTAATCCGCATAATGAAACCTTACTCCTCTCTTGGTTGACCATCGATGAATTTTATCAATGTCACCACATTCAATTCGTTCGTTTCCCGTTCATAATGCACCTCGTCCATCAGACGTTTCATGATCGGAATTCCCAGTCCACCTTCTTTATATTCCATAAAATTGTGTTCGATGCTGAACGGCTTGACGCCGCTGAAGTCAAACGCCTCGCCCCGATTTCTCACCACGGCCACAATCGCAGTATCACTGAGTCGAAGTTCCAGTTCAAAGGATGGATCCTCCGGGGCAGCTGGTTTGTGATACAACGCATTGTGGCAGGCTTCGGCTACAGCCCGTTCAATGATATCGGCTTCCTGTTCTTCAATACCCTGTTGCAATGTCGCAAAGTGTACCAGACGACGAATTCGGTGATAATGTTTCTTTCCCCCAGTAATGACTACCGTATATTCCGATTGGTCACTCACCGAATTTTACAAGGTTGCATTGAAGTTTCTCCGCGATGCCGGTTCACTCAATCCTATCTCTAACCATTTGTTAGCTTATAAAAATTCAGGAAAATATCCTATTGCAATTTTCCGTGAACCAGGTTGACTCCATATCCGTGCTTATTCTTTCGGTAATATCTCCTTGTTTATATATCTACGAATCTGATGACAGAGATTGGTCAACCGCCTCCTCAACTTTATCCATGTGATGGCTTGGAGATCACCCTTCTCCCCTTATCGATCTTATGAAGATAATTGTCATACAATTTTCCTACAGATTCTTTTTGTACTATTTAAACGGTTAATTAATTAACTTAAGGCTACAATTAAATCGAGACATAGGGAGCGCGATCACCGTCTCTGGCATTTCAGGTTGATCGGTCTTTAGATATAATATTCGACGGCTGCACCCTGAGGCTAGTGGAAAAATTTTTAATAAGCAAAGTATGATTCCAAGGAGTTTTTGAATGTGGTCGAAATTAAAAAATATTTTATTAAAAAATCTCTTCAAATTTATACCGATTCTCGCAGGGATACTAATTTTCCTCTCTCCACCCTCGCTGGCGCAACAAGCATCTGAGACTCAGATGATACGTACCCCAAAAGTGTTCATCGATTGCAATCGGTGTGATGATGACTATATCCGGACAGAGATCGATTACGTGGACTACGTCCGGGACCGCCGAAATGCCGATGTCCATGTCTTGATTGCTAACGTCCCTGCCGGGGGCGGTGGAGAGCAATACACGGTTACCTTCCTGGGAAGAAACCGCTTTGCGGGTATTAACGATACCACAATTTTTTCCACAAATAGCACCATGTCCAACGATGCTGTGCGACAAAAACTGGTACAGGCAATTGAAATCGGGCTGTTGCCGTACGTGTCAAAAACAAAAATGATCGAAAACATCACGCTTGATGTAACCGCCGACATTAAAGAAGAGGTGGAAGACCCCTGGAATTATTGGGTGTACGAACTGGAATTATTTGGCGATCTTGAGGGTGAAGAATCCCGGGAAGAACACCGGGTATTTGGAGCGGTGAATGCCGAACGGGTAACCAAAGATCTCAAACTCGATTTTCGGGCGGACGGCCATGTTCGGGAGGAACAGTTTACCTTCACTGATAGCGCCGGAAATGAGATAACGGCCACGAGTAACCGACAATGGTGGAATATATTTGGCAACGTGATCCCGACCATTAATGACCATTGGGCCTATGGTGGGTTTTTCCGGACAAATTCCAATTCCTATCGAAATATTGATCTTTCCTACGAATTTTTCGGAGGGATTGAATATAATATTTTCCCTTATCCGGAATCAGTTCAGCGCGAATTCAGGCTTCAATACAGATTGGGATATATCCACTACGATTATGTTGAAGAGACGCTGTACAATAAAACAGAGGAGGGGCTATTTAAAAACCGGTTTGAGGCTATTGTCACATTTACCCAGCCGTGGGGGGAAACGGTGACTACCCTGGAAGCCTCATCCTATCTGAACGATTTTTCGAAAAACCGTGTCGTGTTTGACGCTGAACTGGAGATTTTTCTGTTCGAAGGTTTTTCTCTGGATATCAACGGTCGCTACTCCATCATCAACGATCAAATCAACCTGGCAAAGGGTAATCTTTCTTCAGAAGATGTCCTTCTGCGACAGCAGGAGCTTGCAACAAATTACGAATATAATTTACGGGTAGGTATTAGCTATACATTTGGATCGATTTATAACAATGTGGTCAACCCTCGCTTCGAACCCCGGTTTTAAGGACGCGAATTTCCCACCAGAATTTTCCCGGCGAAGGACAACGCACTCGCCTCTTTACCCGGGAATTCACACTGAATTATTCCATCATCTCCTGTTGGTATTCGTAAACCGGTCTGATATCCACCGGTACACCGGAGAGTTCTGCGATGACAGTTTCCATCTCAGGGGAGAGCACCCCATAGGTGCCGATTAATTCTTTGGCACCGAGATAATCACCAGTCGCCTGAATCGTCAATAACGTTGTCGCCAGCGATTCGGTCACTTCATAGACTTTATCAAAGTTCACGCGGACAGTCCGCGCCGATTCATCATACTCGTATGCGCCCTTATCCAGAAAATAGTTAAAGATGATGGCGTTCCCGGCCCCATGGGCAGAACCGATGCCGAACCGGGCCGACCGAAAAATACCGGCCAAATACGTCACCCAGGTCTCCTGGACCATGGATTCCGGATACTCACCCTTTTCCACCATAAAAATATTGTTATACATCCCAAGGATGTCCGCCTTGCACTCCTCAATAGTGGAATACGTTTCTTTCAGTTCATCGCGGACTTCCGTCTCACGTCCATCCACGGTGATATACCCCGGTCCGATACCGTGAGACATTTCGTGCATCAATACGTGGTCGAAAAATGCATTGAATGTCACATATTCCAACTGCTGTGACTCTAATATTTTCCCGGCGATGGGGCGGAGCAGTTTATCGAATTTTGCCTCGTTGACATTTTTCAACAGCACCTTTTTCGAGCCCTTGGCTTTCCGGACCCGCTCATCATTCGGGAGATTAAACGCCAACGTCTGGACACCGGCTTTTGTATCTCCCGCAGAAAAGACCTCCTGGGCCACGACTATCGGGGATTCCGATCCGCGGTCGGGATTTTTATACTCCTCCGGGATAGGCAGATGCTGCTCCATCTCCGTAAGATATTCCGCAAATTTAGCCACCTTGGCGCTCTCCTCCGGATCCCGGAGTGTGATAAAACACTCGAACGCCGCCTTGTAATTAAACAGTGCATCCTCGTATACCTCGTACGGCCCGATCACCACCTCAATCAGGTGATCTTCCATATCCATCCACGCCATATCGCTCTCGTAATAATCATTCGACAGGAATGCATCTGCCCGTGTATTCAGGTACCGCTTCACCGTGGGATTTTCCGCGAACTTTGCCGCTTCCCTGAGATAGTTCGCCGCCTCAGTCAGTCGCTCGTTGTAATACTCGCTATACGGTATCGCAACCAAATCACCGTTCCGTCTTCGGATCATCGTATACTCGCTCTCAAACGCCTCTTCGTCCTCCGGATGCTCCTCAATCCAGCGATTGAACTCTTCCCGCGTCATATCGCCGGGATAGTAGTTGGCACCTGCCGGTTTCTGATTATTCCCATAGAACGGCTTATTGCCATCCAACCGATCGAACGGTCCGAACATGATATTAAAGAGTTCCATCTGCAGATTCGCTTTTTCGCCGGTTTGTGTCTGAAGCTCCCGTTTTATCTCCGGATTTTCTTCGTACACTTGATCCAGAAACAACGAATCCATAATGACCGCAGCGTGGTACAAATTTTCCACAACCTTCCGCTGATTCGTATCCATCAAGGAGTGATCGTAGGTGATTTGGGTTTTTGCGAACCGGTTAATTCTTTCCCGTAGCATTTCGGTATCCGCTCCTGTATTCTGAGAGTGAATAGTGATCGGAAGACAGATGAGACAGACAATCAGACTAATTCTGTTCGTTAAACGCATTAACTTCCCCCGTCCTGACATCAAAGATAGTTGGACGAATTTACGGCATAACGGCAATTGATACAATCCTGAACCCGCAAACCAAGGCCGGGTATTTCAGACTTTCCGCTTCTCAAAGGCACTTCCCCTTTTTATATTTGACCGCTTCAGATGATAACTAACGCATTTATGCGCCCGTAGCTCAACTGGATAGAGCAGCGGACTTCTAATCCGCAGGTTGCGTGTTCGAGTCACGCCGGGCGTACCATTAGAAAGCCTTGTAATCCTTGTATTTCAAGGGATGCAGGGCTTTTTGTTTGGGTGGCCATTTCTGACCGCCCCCCGCATAAACCGCATATTCCGCAGTAGTTTGTCCGTATATTGTCCACAGAGATCCGGGGAATTAACCCGCGCTGAAGCCTTAAATTCTATGCATTTCTGGAGATATCCTATTCAAATTAGAATGACTATTTTTCGTATGTTGTACATTTAAACGCCGGCACCGTTGAATAATTCAACAATTTTAATATATTTGATGAAAATCACACCCCCTAATTTGTATGTTGCCAAGAGAACCGGTATTATTCTGACAATCTTTAGAAGAAGTGAGGGTGGGGATGAGATCGTTCAAATATACGGAACCCATCGTGCTGTTGTTGAGTCTCATGATGGGACTCTTCGGGTGTCAGGAGCGGCCTCCACCTACGGAGGTTCGGGTGGGCACCAATCCATACCTGGGCGATTTGGCCACCTACGTCGCACTGGAGCAAGGGTATTTCTCCGATCAGGGATTGCAAATTGATCTGGTGAAGCAACCCTCCGGCGTTAAGGCTCTGACCTTATTATTCCAGCAGGAAGTCGATATTGCGCATGTTGCCGACCTGCCGATAGCCTATATCGCGTTGAATCCCACGAAGTACACAAATACGTCCCCACCTCCCATCTATATTTTTGCGGATTTAATCTACAGTACCCATCTCCAGGGCATTCTCACCCGCACCGATCACGGCATTACCAGCCCTGCCGATCTCCCGGGAAAACGGATTGGCATGGATATGAATACCTCGCTTGAGTATATGTTTGATACGTTTCTGCTAGAAAACAACCTGACCCGGGAAGAAATGGAACTGGTGGATCTCAATGTCAACCGGTCAGCCGATTCTCTGCTTGCAGGATCCATTGATGCCATGGCCTCCTGGCAACCGTATTTATACGAAACAGAAAAACAACTCGGCCAGAAAGCGCTCCGGATGGATCCGGTGTTGAATTATCGTATTGCGTGGCTGGCGACCACGACGCAGGCATTTGCCGAGAGGAATCCCGAGGTGCTGATCCGCTATCTGGAGGCATTGCAATCGGCGAATCAGTACATCAAGCGACACCCGGATTCAGCCATGGGGACTTTGGCACATCACACGGGTGTGGACACCTCGGTCATCCGGGGAATTTGGAATATTGTGGACTATCAACTGTCGCTCAGTGAGCCGTTAATCTCGACACTCGAAGACCAGGCGCGGTGGATTCTCCGGAACGACGGTCAGGTCCCGCATGACAGCATACCGGATTTTACGAAATTCATCTATTTTAACGCCATGGAATCCGTTCACCCGGAAGGGATTACAATAATCCGATGACTATTCAAAACCGCCTGACCTTCGTCGCTGGTGGAGTGATTGGTACGGTGGTAGTTCTGTTGGTGATCTATCTGTTCTCTTACCAGCAGATCTCCAAGGAAATTCAGGAAGCTGAAACCCTCACGGACTTTGCCAATGAACTCGTGGAACTGAATCTGCTCACGGCAGAATACCTCACATATAAGGAACCCCGAACCTATCGGCAGTGGCAGGCCCAGTATCAGGATATCCAAGCACAGCTGGAGCCCGTGGACTCCCTGTTAGATCTTCATATTATTCGTTCTACGTTCCGCTCCCTGGGGACGACCTTCACGATGTTGGATAGCGTCATCCGACAGCAAAACAGGCAATCGAAGGCTTCCACCAGGATTCAAGGAAACAATTTACGCGAGCAGTTGGTCTCCCGGATCTCCAGCCATTTACGCATCGAAACGCAGAAACTCATAACATTGGCGATTACCGAAGCGCAAACTGCCCGGCAGGAGGTGCAGCATCTCCATCAACGGAATCAATGGATTCTGATTTTACTCTCTATATCACTGATTGGCGGGTTGGGGTATAGCATGTATCGCAATATCCGCAATATCATCCAACCATTGCGGAATTTAGAGGACAAAGCCTCCAGGATCGAACTCGGGGATTTCGAGACACAGATCGACATAGAGGGGCCTCCGGAAATTACACGGGTTGGACGATCACTCAATGCGATGCGGCAACGTTTAGTGGATCTCCTCCGGGAAAACGAGAACAAGGTCGAGGCACTGCGCAGGGCAAAAAACAGAATACAGGCGCAGATTGAAAACTCTCCGCTCGCGATTATCGAATGGGATGCGGAATTCCGCGTAGCGCAATGGACAGGCCAGGCGGAAGCTTTCTTTGGGTGGAATGAAGCCGAAGTCCTGGGTAAAAACCCGGAAGAGTGGCAATTTGTTCACGAAAAAGATGCTGCGGAAGTCGACCGGATCATGAACAAACTGTTGTCAGGAGAGAACGCACGCAACATTTCAACCAACCGGAACTACACGAAATCGAGTGATGTAATCACCTGTCAGTGGTATAATTCCGCCATCTATGATAATCAGGGACAGCTCCTGTCGATCTATTCCATTGTTGATGATATCACCGATCGGAAAGAGATGGAGAGTCAGTTACGCAGAAACCTGAACCTGTTCTCCAGCCTGATAAATAATGTTCCGGGCGGGGTGATTGTCGAGGATGATGATCACATGATAACGCATGTGAATCAACAGTTTTGTAACCTGACGGGATTTGAAAGTCCGGATGCTGTAATCGGGAGGAAGGGCGGTGAGGCGTTCAGAGAAGTAGATGATCTCTTTGAAGAGCCGGAAAAGTTCTATCACGGAATCCAGGAACGCATACAAAAGAAAGAACGGGTAACCAGTGAAGAAATCCGGCTGACAGACGGGCGGATCCTTGAACGGGATTACGTCCCGATCTCTCTCGGTGACGGACAAAATGAAAACCTCTGGTTGTACAGGGATATCACAGAACGAAAACAGGCCGAGGCGCGATTAAAGGAGAGTGAAGCCCGGTTCCGCCAGATCGCCGAAAACATAGAGGAGGTCTTTTATATCACAGATCCGGACAAAAATAAAATGCTCTATATCAGTCCGGGATATGAGGAAGTGTGGGATCGCCCGGTTGACGAATTATATGAAAAAGCCACAGCCTTTCTGCTATATATCCACCCGGAAGACCGCGAGCGGGTGCAAGACCGACTGCCCCTGCAAAAGACAGGCGAATTTGATGAAACCTATCGCATCATCCGTCCAGACAATTCGATCCGGTGGGTACGCGACCAGGCCTATCCCATCGAAAATGAAGACGGCGAGGTGTACCGGGTGGTCGGGGTTGCCCAGGATATCACGGATTTGATTGAAACCCAGCAGGCGTTGCGCAAGTCCGAAGCCCTGTTCCGGGGGATCGTTGAAAACATGGAAGAGGGATTTTATCGGACAACACCAGCGGGAGAAATTCGGATGGTTAACCCGCAATTCGCCCATATGCTGGGGTACGACGTTCCAGATAAATTCGAGGGCCAGTTTATCTCCGAGCTTGACCATTTTCGGGAGTATCCCCGCGACGAGTTCATTGATACAATCTTGAACCACGGTGTGGTGCGCAACTTCCAATCAACCTGGATACACCGGGACGGTCACGAAATTACTGTCAAAGAAAACGCTCATGCCGTGAAAAACGATCAGGGTAATGTGCTCTATTATGAGGGCACCGTGGAGGATATAACCGAACAGAAAAAGCTCGAACAGCAACTAATCCAATCACAAAAAGTGGAATCACTGGGCCAGGTTGCCGGTGGTATAGCCCATGACTTTAACAATGTTCTGGCCACCATCAGCGGTGCGATACAAATGATCCAGGTCCAGATAGATGAGGGTGACATCGCCCACTATTTTGATATGGCATTTACAGCCATGGACCGCGGCGAAACAGTGACGGATCGCCTGTTAACCTTTACCCGTTCAGGGACACCGCAAGTGGAGCCGGTTGCATTGCAGGCGTTGCTCTATGATATCCAGAAAATGGCAGAATACACCCTGCCTGCGTCCGTAGATGTGACGGTGGAAAAATATGCTGCGAATGATTTGGTGCTGGCCGAACGGACCCAACTCCAGCAAGTCCTGATCAATATGTGTATCAACGCCGCTCATGCGATGGAGGAACAGGGCACGGTGACTCTCGGGATACGGGACGCGACGCCGGAGGAGTATCAAACGCACAAACCAGAAACAGACTCCCCATACCTCTGTATTGAAGTCACTGATACCGGTGCCGGGATGGACCGGAAGACCCAGGAGCGGATCTTTGAGCCTTTTTTTACTACCAAGGAACATGGGCAGGGCACCGGCCTTGGATTGGCAGTCGCGCAGAAGATCATTACCAATCACGATGGTTGGATTGATGTGGAGAGCGCCGTGGGGAAAGGGACCACTTTTGTGATCGGCTTGCCCATGACTGAGGATACTGTGGAATCCGAAGTACCGGAACAACCGATTATGGAGTATACTGCCAATGGTGAACAGATTTATCTCATCGAAGATGAATCGCCATTGCGCGCTTTATTACAGGAAACACTCGAATCCGTTGGTTATACAGTCACCACCGCCAAAAATGGTCAGGAAGGTATCGAACGATTTGAGACGCTGGAGAGCCCGGTGTCACTCCTCATCACTGATTTAGGCCTTCCGGATATGAGCGGAGAACAGGTGGCGGCAACTATTCGTGAGGATTATCCGGACCTCCCTCTGATTGCCATTACCGGGTATGTGGATGCCGAAAAAGATCGGAGTCTGAAGGACCAGGGATTTCAGGCAGTCCTAAAGAAACCGTTCGATTTACAGGAGGTACTGCATACCATACAAGCGGTGATCGAATCTGAGACACCATAGGAAATCCTTTCCCTGATCTTTATTGAGGGTACAACGCAGGCCCTGTCCTTCGGGATGGGGCCTTTTCATATCACACCTGTATTCGCACATTCCGAAATTTGTGTACCGCAGAGAACCTGTACGAAGGGGGACTGGCGCACCATCCAAAAGCTTTTCACCACAAGGGTAAGGGTTATAGAGTTTTTTATTTCCTGGTTTATTTTGGTATAGAGTGCCCTAATTTGTCTGAATAGTCACTAATTGTGTTAAATTTTCCACCGAACAGGGAATTACGTCAAATCTGTGTGGTCCCCAATGAGATACAAAGTGTAGATGTAACCACTGAATCTACCGATGAAAATGTCGTCGTTTTGGACTTTCTCATTTCCAGGATTACCCACACAGCCATGGAAAAAAATATTCGAATCACTAACCGGGGGGTGAAGAGGCAGATACGGAGAAATAGCCTGATTTGAATAGGAAAAGCCGGGAGAGAACCTGCCGGGATCCTTTTTTTAAAATTCTGGATATTGTGCAAACCCCGTCAAATAGGTTTTTCCAATAGCCTAACCAACAAAACCAATGGACAGGATAAACAGGATAAACCGGATTAGCGGATAAAAATATAGAAACCCTCACAAGGAATCCTGTCGGCAACTATTGCTTCGGCACGTTATACCAGAAGACTGTCGGAAGCTTATCTCTTCTTATTCTTCAAAAATTCTGACAAAAGATCTGCGTTCAACAAGCAGCAGCGGAACTCAGGATTTTCTCAGCGGAATGAGTTCCAGATTAAAATAGTGGGATTTGGCAAATGGTGCGTTCGTTGCTTTCAATTTAAAAATTGGATTTTCATCCCATATGCCTTTCCATTCCCGTCGGGAAATCTGTTCTAGTGAAAAATGGTCTCCGATTTCATCTTCCGATGGTTCCCGTCGTAAATGGGAATTCAGAAGTATTGAGATCTGACGAAGGATTGAATCCGCCTGCAAGTCAAAAACAGGCTCAAGGAGCGTTGTAAGATATTCCATGTGATGTTCCGGGATTTAAACTGACAATTATGATCATTGCATTGAATCGATAAGGAAACATGTGTATAGACAGAATAGAGAGCGGCTGGAGTTATCGAACACTTCTCAAACAGAGTTGTTTGGAAAAAGCGATGTTACCGAGACACAAATGATCTGTTCTGACTTTAATTAGGGGCTTACCATTCCATTGTCAAGCGATTATTGAACGATTTCACCAATTGATGTACTATGGACATATAGAATTATTGACGCTACCGTCTGTAGGATTTTGACCATTCACTGTGACGCGATCCAACCAAAATGCAGCCCCCCGGCTTTGCAGCCGGGGTTCCTGCTTTGACTCCGCCTTTCGGCGGAGTCTGGGCGGAATCCCGCCCAGAAAACCATTCATCCACGGGTTCACACACGTGGTTTTCTGGATGGCGGGATAAATTTTTCACCCATCCAGGATCTCCCGGACTTTCTGTGCCAGTGTATCGTGCATAAACGGTTTTTGTAAAAAGTGGACCCCTTCTTCCATTACACCTTTGTGGGCTATGATATCGGCGGTGTATCCGGACATGAACAAGATTTTCATTGCCGGATAAGACGATTGTAGCTGGTCAGCCAGGTCCCGGCCATTCATTTCCGGCATAATAACATCCGTCAGCAACAGGTGTATTCTGCTCTGAAAATCCCTGGCTTTCAGTAACGCTTCTTCTCCGGAATTTGCCGGGATCACCTCATACCCTAACTCGTTCAGCATAACTGTCCCAAGTTTTAAAATTGCAGGATCGTCTTCAACCAACAGGATGGTTTCGTTTCCCCGCTGAACGGAGCCTTCTGGTTTTTGCTCCGATTCAACTTCCTGTTTGCCCTCATAGCGGGTAAAGTAGATTTTAAAGGTGGTGCCTTCGCCTGGTTCGCTGTATACGTTAATAAAGCCATCGTTCTGTTTGATAATACCGTACACCGTCGACAGGCCCAACCCGGTCCCTTTTCCCTGGGGTTTTGTAGTAAAAAACGGTTCAAAGATCTGTTTAACCGTAGCTTTACCCATGCCATGACCGGTATCGCTCACCGCCAACATGACGTAATCTCCCGGAGAAAACCCCGGAGCCTCTTCGCAATACTCCGGAGTGAACGAAGCGTTTTGGGTCTCTATAGTCACTTTCCCTATCCCTTCGATGGCATCTCTGGCATTCACAAGCAGATTGGCAAGAATTTGATCAATCTGCCCCGGATCAAGGTGGACCGGCCAGAGATTAGCGCCCGGATACCATCCCAGGTCAATGTCTTCGCCGATAATGCGGTGGAGCATTGATAGCATTCCGGACACCGTTTCATTGAGATCCAGCATCTTCGGGATGGTATTTTGCTTTCGCGCGAAGGCCAGGAGCTGGCGTGTTAAATCCGCTGAATCTTTCGCGGATTGTTTTATCATGATCAATTTTTGATACAACGAGTCCGCCTGATTGACATGGGTCAGGGCAAACTCGACCTGGCCGAGGATCACGGTCAGTTTATTATTAAAATCGTGGGCAATTCCTCCGGCAAGCCGGCCGATAGCATCCATCTTTTGCGCCTGCCGCAGCTGGGCCTCCAGCTTTTCCCGATCCCGAATATCCCGGGCGATAATCATTATTTCCCTGGGGTCTCCTTCTTTGATAATCGGTACAGTTCTGATTTCAAACGGATTGGATTCTCCGTCCTTATTGAACACCGACAACTCGTAGGATTTGATAGCTGTATCGCCATCGAGTCTGCTTTGAAGACCTTCCCGGGTAATAGCCGCGTCTTCCGGCTGCATAAAATCTGTAATTTGCTTTCCGATTACCATAGAAGCTTTATACCCCAGCACAGCCTCTACCTGAGAATTTACGTAATTGATGCGCCCCTCCATGTCGATGGAAATAATCAAGTCTGGTGCCGTTTCCATCAACGCGCTGTACCGGCGTTCGCTCTCCCGTACCGCTTCTTCAGCGACCTTCTGGTCGGTAATATCAAGGATAACCCCGCTCCATATTTCCGGCGTGTCAGGCTTATGCGGACTGGGACGCGAAGTCAGCTGAATCCACTTTTCTTTCCCGGACGGCGGCCGGATCCGGACTTCCGACTGGAACATCTGGCCCGTTTCATTGGCCAGTCGATCCTCTTCCTGCAACCGTCCAATATCTTTCGGGTGCACCATATTCCAGAGAATGTTCGCGTCTTCCATTATCTCCACTGCCGGATATTCAAAGATCTCTTCACACTGTGGGCTGATATACAAAAATTTAGTGCGGCCATCGGGCCAGCGTTTATAATCGTACAGGACACCGGGGATGGTGTTAGCGATACGGGTGTACCGTTCTTCACTTTTTCGGAGTGCGCGCTCTGCCCGTTTTCGTTCGGTGATATCCCGGGTCACGGACATAATTACTGATTCACCATGGAGTTCCATAATCCGCGCAGACATTAACCCGATCCGGACATCGCCATCTTTGGTTACAAATTCGGCTTCCAGATTGTTAACCACTCCATTCTGTTGCAATCCGGCAACCAACCGCTCCCTGTCACTGGGATTGTTCCATATATTTAATTCCAGGGAGGTCTTTCCCAGGGTATCTTCTCTGGTATACCCGGTGCTTCTGGTAAACCCTTCATTGATGTCGATATAAAAACCATCGGACAACCGGTTAAGATTCACCGCATCCGGACTTGTTTGAAAGGCCACCCGGAACTTCTCTTCGCTTTCCCGGAGTTCCTGTTGCACCCCTTTACTTTCGGTAATATCAAAGATGTGTGAAAACAAGAGATCTTTCCCGCCCAGATTAATGAATCCGGTGTAAATCGCCACGTCAACTAATGAACCGTCAGCTATCTGATGCTGAAATTCGTAATAGTGATCCTCGCGTTGCCATGATTGGCGTATATGATTTTTTACTGCCTCCGGGGCCTGCACATTGATGTCCTCCGCAACGTTCATGGTTCGGAGCTGGTCCCGGGACCATCCGTAAAAATTTGCTGCCGCCTGGTTAGCGTCAACAATATCACCCGTCTCCGGATCCAGCAACCAGGTCGCCACATGATTATTTTCGAACAAACTGCGATAACGCTTTTCATTTTCCCTAATGGACCGATGAGTTCGCATTCTGTGCTCATGGTCTGCGATCAGTATTCCCAGCAGAACGGTGCCAAGCGGGTAAAACAGCAGGACGGGAGACCATATATCTCCGAGGATTTCCAAAGCCATATCAAAGGGTAAAAGCAGCTGGCAAACCAGCATTACCAGCGTGACCACCAGACCAAAGCCATATAATAAAACAGGATTTCGGTAATACTCCTGATCCTGCCACAGTCGATAAGCGGCGAATCCAAGCAGGGCTGCCCCGGCAATCGAACAAATACCGGGGAGGGTGCCGATCCCGCCGATCCACAATCGATAGGCGGAGGCGATGAGACTGGCAATCAACACCGAAAGGCCCCCACTGAAGAGTCCGGCAATGCTGATAACAATAGTGCGGCTGTCATATATCACGCCAGTCGCCTGCCGGACGGGGACGGTCATCACCAACATTGCTATAAGCCCAAAGATAATACCGCTAAGAATCTGATTACGCTTCCGGGATACGTTCAGGTAACGTAACACATAGCCATAAATCAGGCTAACGGTCACCAGCAGAGTAATATTGAGTAAAATTTCTTTATATACCATAAGGAAGGGGGCACCGGGTTAATTGTGGTTATTTGTTCTATTCTTTGGCAATCAACTTCTTTTGTTGAGCCATACATTCGGAACAAATTCCGTGGGTAAACTGAGGATACGGATCCCGGGAGAGCAGGGGATCAATCTGAATCGCTTCCTCAATATCCATCCAGCCTTGATCCGGAAGCTCGACCCGTTTGCACCATGAACACATGGACAGAAATCGATCCGATTTTTTACTGGTTTTGGATATCGCCTCCACCGGCTCCCGTGGTGCCGACTGATTCATGCGACAGATGAATTGAATACTCTCATCTTCTCCGGGGCGAAGCTCCATAATCATTTCCCGGCGAAGCGACGGAGCATCGCATCGGAACGGCAGAGTTATCGACTCCCTGTTTTCTCGCACAGCCGAAATGAGATTTTTATAATATCCCTTGGTAAGCTCCCCGGTGACATAGTTCCACAATGAACGTCCGATGACGCTACCGCCGGCGAGTTCTCTGCCATCATTTGCTCTAGCAAATGATTCGAAGTCCTCATTGACCGAACGAATGATATCATTACCATCGATGGTGTAAATGTATTCGGTGGTTTGTTTATCCGCCGTTATAATCATATGTCCTTTTCCAATGAAGCTTTAAACCGATTCAACCTTATATCGGAGAAATGACCGGCTTCACGAGTGAAATTTTCACTTGAGAGACTTTTCCGTAATATGGAGCCCCCCGGCTTTACAGCCAGGGTTCCCGCTTTGACTCCGTCACTGAGCGGAGTCTGGGCGGAATCCCGCCCAGAAAACCATTCATCCACGGGTTTACACACGTGGTTTTCTGGATGGCGGGATAAATTGATTCGCATTGTATTCGAATTACTCCTCCCCAACCCATAATCTCCGACATCCTTTATCATTGCTCTTCCGCCAGAGACTCATGCCTCCAGTCAAATCTGTCTTTTAAAACAATCTTTGGAATTTGGCTACATTTGACAGGGGTGTCAACAGTTTTCCAGCTCCAACGGCGCCGGTAGTTTACCCGGGATATAGTATTTCAGTTACTCTGGAGATGGATACGAACGTCCGCACATCCGCGAAACGCATTCATAGGATTTATCGGTATCAAAGCACCATTATGCCTGCTGATCCGACCATGGCGATAAGCATCACCATGCCGGGTTTGCGGTTTTTCAGCTCTGGCACCGCCATCCGGAGGAAGGGCAGCCCGCCGGAGAAAAAGACAATTACCGCAAAGATGGGTGTAATCCACCCGCTGCCGGCGAATTCCGGCATGGCAAAGCCCAGCCACTGCTGGATCATCGGGCTGTAGAGTATCACCGGCACCGAGAGCAGCAGCGACCACCAGAATTTCCGCCTGAACATCTGCTCGTGGCCGGAGTGGTCTACGGAATGTTTTTCGTCAGAATTATGGTTGTGACCGTAATTAGAATGAGTATTTCCCTTATCAGAATGATTCATCATAATCCTGCCTCGTCAGTAAAGTTACCTCCACAATACGAAAAGATTTAACCAGAACGGAAAAAGTCCAATTGGTAGTACTCTTTGTCTCTATAGTTTCTTCCGCATTTCATTAAACTCATCTTGAGTAATCTCGCCTCTAGCAAACCGTTTCTTCAAAATATCCAGCGGAGTTTCCTTCGAACTATCCACATTATGATACGATTGCTGGTTCGGTGGATTTTGATTGGTCAGTCGAACGACCGCCCAAATGGCCACACCGATAATTAGTAGCCAGATAATCCAGCCGAACCCCATGCCAAATCCCATACTGCCTCCGAATCCATGCATAATTATTACTCCTTTCATTTAGATATTGCGAAGCCGCTGATCCCGCGTCTCACGATCAGCGGCTCCGCATAATTTTCTCTCATTTTACGCATTCGTTAGTTCACGTTATTCGCAGAAAAATCCCAGCAGTACCCGTGTCCGTAATTTGCGTGCATATTCTGCCATTCGGATCCCATCAGAAATCCGTGATGATTCCCATAATAGGCCAGCTGATCGTCGGTC
>JAIPJS010000030.1 GCA_021734025.1 Candidatus Neomarinimicrobiota bacterium | reverse complement strand
TCGGAGTTGGTCGAAGGCTTTTTTGATATCGTGCATAAGGCTATCTCCGTGTTTTATTATGAGCTTAGCACCCATAATATACACCGGAGTAGCCTTCTGTACGAGTCTTTTTCTGTTCATCGAGTTTCACACAACGGGTGTTTAAGTATTTGATTGAGTGTTTTCCTGATACGCTCACCACAGACTTCGATCGATCGGACTTGGCAGAGTTTCGGAGCTTTCTGCTTCAAGAGAAAGAACTCAGTCGAGCATCGGTCAATAAGCACGTGAAGTTATTGAAAGCCGTATTTAATGAGGCGATCCCCACACTCAAGGCGATGGAGGATAACCCGTTCGAGAAAACTTCCAAAAACGGCAAATCGTTTAAGCCGTTACCAGAAGACAAAAAGCGTCCACCAGTTATGCCACCGGAATATATTATCAGATTTTTCGATGAGTTCGATCAAACCCTTCCACATGAATTTCGGGATTACGTGTACTTTCATACCATGTACTCTATCGGATGTCGTCCAGGGGAATTGGCTCGAATTAAATGGATCAATGTTCGACTGGACACCGACATCCCTCATCTGATATTTAACGCTGAGGACACGAAAGGGAAAAAGGAAAACCCTGTACCTATTCCTGAGCCCCTTGCGACGGATTACAGTAAACTGGAATCTGTATTTCCCCATCATCGAAGTGATCGAGTATTTGAGCAAATCTTATTGACAACTCGTTCTTATCCGTCTCGTATTTTTTAACAATACACCAAACGGGCAAAAATTGACGAAGAACATATAGGTGTTAAATATTCCCCTTACTGGTTATGGCACACCCTTGGTTCAACCAGCAATTCCCCTATTCAGGATATTAGCGCACTCTATAATCATTCGAGTGTAAAGGTAACGCAGAAATATTCGCACAGAGAGAGCCTCAAGACAAAACTCTCTGTTGTCTCCAGTTACCCAACTCTGGCAGAGTTAAAAAAAGAGCAAGAGAAAAAAGCAGAGAAAGAAAATGGGGGACAATAGAGATGGGAGCACTTTTGACCGCGGGAACAATATGGGAGCACTTTTAGGGGTGGGAACAAAATGGTAGCATATATGGGAGCACAATATGTCGTACTATATCGTACTATGTTACACGTATTGCATCAAATTATAAGCATTTTAGTACGGGATATATTACTTTGAACCGCCCTGAAACCCGCATGGTTACAATAAAAAAGGGCTGCAACCGTTGTGGTTGACAGCCCGTATTTTTGGCGGGGCCGACGAGACTCGAACTCGCAACTTCCGGCGTGACAGGCCGGTGCTCTGACCAGTTGAACTACGACCCCAAATAAATTGTAAAAAAACTGCTATCGCTTTTGTTCTGTTGATTTACTCCGATAGACGATTGCCAGCGGAATAACCACCAGGTACGAAATCACCAGCATCAGCGGCGCGATAGTGATGGACAGAGTACTATAAGTATCGCCCGCAGCCATCAGGATGTAGCCGAGGATAATCAGGATCACGCCACCAAGGAATATCAGGTAATTTTCCCGGGTGAAGACCAGGTCTCTGAATACCGGCTTTTTTGTCTTCTTTTTTGCCATAGCGAGATGAATATATCAGTCTCCCCATTCGCTGTCAAGCGCTTTCATATATTCATATTTAATTCTTTAATTCCCTGGATATTCCCAAATTGCCGCCTCGTAGTGTCTTACCGGTTAGAGCCAGATTTCTGATTTCCTACACTATTTTTTTCATCGGAATTTGATACGGACTCTTCTGTTTTCGCTGTCTCTGAATTTTCTTCGACCTGTCCATTCTCCGACGTCTCTAACTCAACCTCTTCACCTTTCAATAATTTCTCCAGGGTATCTCCCTGCACCACTTCGACCTCTAACAGAGCATCAGCAAGTTTTTTCAAAATATCCCGGTTTTCCTCGAGGAGGCTGTAGGCGTTATCGAAGCATCTGTCCAGGATTGCCTGGGTCTCCTCATCAATGAGTTCAGCCAAATGCTGGCTGTATTGATCGCCCTGCAACATTTTCTCCTGAGGCGTGGTCTGGTCGTCCTGTCGAAATGCCAGCGTCCCTACTCGCTCACTCATGCCCCAGTTACTGACCATTTTCCGCGCCAGTTTGGTCGCCTGTACCAGGTCGTTCTCGGCGCCGGTGGTAATCTCGTCAAAAACCAGTTTCTCAGCTGCGCGTCCCCCCATCATCACTGCAATTTTCTGCTCAAGATAGGTCTGGCTGTAGTTATGGCGTTCATCGTCGGGCAGTTGCTGCGTTGATCCCAGCGATCGCCCACGTGGAATGATAGTGACTTTCTCCACCGGATCGGTCTCATCCTGAAAGGACGCAACAATAGCGTGGCCCCCTTCATGATAGGCAATCCGTTCTTTTTCGTCATCGGACAGGATCAGGCTGGATCGCTTCCGCCCCATCATAATTTTATCTCTGGCGATCTGGAAATGGCGGTAGCTGACCTTTTTCGCTTCTTGTTTCACTGCAGTAATGGCCGCCTCGTTGACCAGATTTTCCAGATCGGCGCCTGACTGCCCCGGTGTACTCTTGGCAAAATCTTCCAGATCAAGATCCTCATCCAGCGGGACATCGGCGGTATGGACTTTTAAAATCTGGTGGCGTTCCCGCATGTTTGGCAGGGACATCCGGATGCGCCGATCGAATCGGCCGGGACGAAGTAACGCCTGATCCAGCACATCAGGGCGATTTGTCGCCGCCATGACAATCACGCCTTCCGTCGGTTCGAAACCGTCCATTTCTGAGAGGAGCTGATTTAGTGTCTGCTCCCGCTCGTTGTGACCGCCGCCCATGCTGACGCCGCCGCGACGCTGTCCAATAGAATCGAGTTCGTCCAGAAAGATAATCGCCGGACTGTTTTTCTTCGCTTTGTCGAACAGGTCACGCACCCGGCTGGCGCCGACACCGACTAGCATCTCCATAAAATCCGATCCGCTGAGATGATAAAACGGGACGTCCGCCTCACCGGCCACTGCCCGGGCAACCAGGGTTTTGCCGGTTCCGGGAGGCCCGATGAGCAGGATCCCTTTGGGAACTTTGGCCGAGAGCTTCTCAAATTCCTCCGGATCTTTCAGAAACCGGATCGTCTCCTGTAGTTCTTCTTTTTGCTCCTTGTAGCCAGCGACGTCCTCAAAGCTGGTTCGGGATTCCTCTTTGGAAAACATTTTGGCCTTGGATTTTCCAATGGACATAAATCCGCCTGATTGTTGGCGGGCGCGGTATCCCATCCAAATGAAAAAGCCAATTAAAATGAGAAACGGCAATACGCTGACCAGGAGCGTATCCCAGATATCCTTCTGGGTACTTTTTGCCGTGACCTTGACGTTATTCGACTCCAGAATGGTGCTTAGGTTTTCGTCGGTGTAAGGTGGAATCACAGTATAAAACCGGCGTTCCTTCTCCGGTGACTCCCCCGTATAAATCCCGGCAACCTGGTCCCCGGTGATGGTCACGCTTTCAACGTTGCCGCTCCGAACTTCAGACTTAAACTGGGAATACGGAATCTGATTACCTGTATTCTGGTCCGGCATAAAAAACTGAAAGGCCAAATATGCCACCAGTATGATTAACACCCAGTTCAGGAGAGGTGGAATCCCCTGTTTATTCATCTCTTTCAGGTTAATTTTCTTTTGATTCTTCTTTTGTTCTTTTTTAGCCATGGATAGACAACTCTTTTAGTCTATAATTTTTTAAAATCTGGTAAACCTTTTTCCAGCGAGTACTCCTGGGCCTCATACCGGATGCCGTTATTCCCTTTCGATTTATCGGAGGCCAGATACAGAAAAATATCCATAATGTCTTTTGGGGATGGAATGGTGGCAGGATCTTCATCCGGGTATGCATCTGCCCGCATTTCGGTGGAAATTGGCCCGGGATTGACTGCGTTGACCTCGACGCCCGTCCCCTTGATTTCATCGGCCAGCACCTGCGTTAGCCCTTCCACGCCGAATTTGCTTACGGAGTAAGCGCCCCAGTTGGCGTATCCATTCACCCCGACTCCCGACGTAATATTAATAATCCGGCCGCTACCCTGGTTGAGCAGGGGATCAAGTACGAGTTTAGTGAGATGAAACATGGCATTCAGGTTTACATCAATCACGTCTTCCCAAACATCATCAGGATAGTCGACAATTGAGTCTCGGGTACCCAGTAATCCTGCGTTATTTACGAGCACATCAAGGAAATCGCCGGCGTCCAAAGCCTTGGCCAACAACTGTTTCCGAACCGAATCCTCGGTAATATCTCCTGCGAGGTACTCAATCTTTCCAGGGAGGTCGGCGCACTCTTCTTGTAATTGCTGGAGTTTATTTTCGGATCTGGCACAGACAGTGACCATTGCACCAGCCGTTGCGTAGGTAGTTGCGATTTCCCGGCCGATCCCCTGTGAGGCACCGGTTACTATTGTGTTTTTACCTGATAAATCCATCTTCTTCCTCTCTTTTCTCTTGAATAAAATATATGGACTAGACCAGACAGCCGCAATGCAGGCACTATTTCATAATATTCTCCGGTGAATTCTTGCCGCCCGGGGTTTTTCTGCGTACATTTGAAGTTATGCAATTACCTGCGCTTATATTCGATTTAGACGGAACCCTCCTGGATTCCAGCCCGGATCTGGCACTGGCAGTAAATAGTTTACTGGATGAACTTGGCTATCCTCCACTCTCTGTGGAAAAAGTAACAGAGTTTATCGGCGACGGGACGCCCAAACTGGCGGAACGATCACTTATTGATTCGGGCGCTATTGATTCGCCTGATGAACCCCGATTTGACGATTATTTTCAACGGCTGCTTGTGTTCTATGAGGAGAACCTGGCCAACAAGACCACCATTTTTCCCGGTGTCCGGGAATTCCTGGAAGACCATAAAGAACATCCTATGGCCGTGGTAACAAACAAACCGGACCAATTTACCCGGCCGGTGCTGGAAGCGTTTAAACTTGCTGATTATTTTTCTTTTATCGCCGGCGGTGACCGCTACGCTAAACGGAAACCGGATCCGTACCCGGTGGAACAGGCTATGGCATCGCTGGGAGTCCGACCGGAACAGACAGTGATGATCGGTGACGGTGATACCGATATCCTGGCAGGGAATGCAGCCGGAGCAACAACCGTAGCTGTGCTATTCGGCAACAGGTCACCGGAGGAACTGAAAAGTCTGAACCCCGATTACACCATTACTGCATTCAGTCAACTCACAACGATAATTGGCAATCTGAAAAACCCATCTTCCTGAAATAGAACAAGGGGCTGCTTCCACAGCCCCTTGTCTGGTTGGCGGCACTTACCGGAGGGTAAGGAGGACTTCATTTGTACCGTTATTACCATCTGGTACAGGAAAAGTTCCATGAGGGAGTTCGATGGAAAGAATGCTGTCCCTTTTCTGCGCAGACATCCTCGCTTCCTCTTGATATTTTCGTATGCCTGGCTGAATTTATCTCAAACGCAAATTAACACGGGAGTTCTCATGAAAAAACGACAATTGCTTTATTTAGGAATTGCCCTGTTAGTTAATACTTCCCTTTTATTTGGGAAAGATCTGCAAGTCGGCGATCAGGCGCCGGATTTTACACTACCGTTCGCAACGAAAGATACCATAAATTTCGATGGAATTAATCTCAGCGATTTCTATGGAAAACAGCCAGTCGTCATCGCGTTTTATCCGGCGGACTGGAGTTCCGGATGCACCACGCAGATGTGCACGTTCCGTGATAATATTTCGGCGTTTAACGCCATTGATGCGGAAGTATTGGGGATCAGCGGCGATTATGTGTTTTCGCATAAGGCATGGATCGATTCCATGGGGTTCCAGTTTAAACTCCTGAGTGACCATAAGCATAAAGTTGCCCAGATGTATAATAGCTATAACCCGAAGCGCGGATTTAACAAGCGAACGGTTTACGTGGTCGATGAGGACGGCAAAATCAGTTACATTAACATGGAGTATTCCCCAGGCGATCCGGCGGATTTTGATGAATTGCAGCAGCACCTCTCTTCCCTGGGAAGCCAGTAAAACTTTGCTTTATCTCCGCTCTTATACCAGGGGCCGTTTACCGTGAATTAAGGAAAATATGACCAAATACCGGCGCAAATTTCACCGCATCGCCCGCAAACTGACCAATCTTGAGTTACAGCAGGGATCCACCGATTTCAGTTTTTCCATGGAAGGGGTTCTGGATGACCTTCAGCAGTCCCGCGGGACCGATTTCTTCATGGGGTTTTATTCCGAAGAAGGCATTCTTCGGGCATTCGAAAAATTTGGAATCTGTCGGGAACTCAGGAAACGGGGTTTCGAAAATCTCCAACTCATTATCGACACGCGGGACAATTACCGCCAGTTGCTTCGTATGTACTATGATCGCAAGGACGATGCCCATCTACTGGGCGAGATTGTCGTGGAAAAGGCCCGCATGGTCCAAAAGTCCGAGCGATTGATCCCGGAGCGTTTTTATCCGCTTGGCATGCTGGTTATCGACTGGCTCGCCCTCCAGGATCCGACTGCGGAATTTTCTGATGAGCGTCCCCGGTTACCAGGACAGGATTATCCGGGGCTCGGGATTGGTGCTCAAATCCTGGAATTACTCTATCTTATGGCCAAGCATCAGCAAACACACGGGCTGCTCATCGTGCCCCATTACTACCATACCGCGCTGATTTTCTCCCGGGAATTTCGGTTTTTAAACCCAGCGTATCAGGCGCTGCTGAATCGCATGGAAGAAGACCTGGGGGAGTATCCGTTGCCGGTAAGGGCCTGGGGGGTAGAAACCGGCGCGGTCTATCGGAAATATGACAATACTGTATTCAAGTGGGAACCGGAAGAGCAAGTGCTGGCGTGCCATCACGGTTTGCGGTCGTATCTGCATTCCGAAGAATATGAGAATCGGGTAGCTGACGCTGAATCAAATTATGCCTTTTATCTTGACACAGAACGGCTCAAGTCAAAACTGCCCGGAGAGATTGAACTGCAGGGGGATATATGACGGCCACGCCGGAACAACTCCGTGAACACGCGCTCAGTATTTTTCATGCCGCCGTTGAAGCAGTACAGCCGGAAAATTGTATCCCGAGTTTCGTTCGCAGAAGGTTGAATTCGATAGAAATTCAGAGTAATTCCTATCCCCTGGACCAATATGAGGATATCTACGTTATCGCTTTTGGGAAGGCTGCCTCAGGGATGTTCCGGGCACTTTTTAACATCTTGCAGGACGATGTAAGCCGGGCAATCATCCTCGATCCCGAAGTACCCGTCGGCCATGAAACGATTCAGGACGATCGGATCCAATATTATCAGGGAACCCATCCCTTGCCGTCAGAGAAAAACCGCGAAGCGGCAGAAGCGATTCTGGATCTCTGCCAATCAGCCAGTGACCGCGATCTCATATTCTTCCTGATCTCCGGCGGCGGCTCTTCACTGCTCTTTGCGCCGAGTAAAAATGTCCCGCTGGATGGGTACAAGCATCTCACTGAGGACCTGATGAAAGCCGGTCTCACCATTCACGAACTCAACACCGTTCGGACAGCCCTTTCCCGGGTCAAGGGTGGCCAACTCTTATCCCAAACTGACGGCGCTGACGTCGTCAATCTCATAATATCCGATGTGATAGGCGATCCGGTGGAATTTATCGCCTCCGGACCGACGGTGTTCCCCGATGTCGATTCCATGGATCAGCTCCGGATGCGAGCCAAATCCATTCTTGAACAAAACGGCCTTTTTCGGAAAAACAGCGACTGGCTGGCTCCGGCTCTCGAGGAAGGATATCCTGCCACGCATGCCAAAGAGCCAGATACGCACATCGTGGGCTCAAACCGTCTCGCACTCTCTGCTGCCAAACGGAAAGCTAACGATATCGGTTACAATACCATCATACTCTCTTCAATGCTGGAGGGAGAAAGCCGGAATATTGGTCATCTTCTGGGGACGGTGCTGTTGGAAACGATTGAGAGCGGGAATCCGCTGGAACCGCCCTGCTGCATCCTGAGTGGCGGCGAGACGACAGTAACCGTCCGCGGCGAAGGTAAAGGTGGGCGCAACCAGGAACTTGCGCTTGGGGCTGCAGATATCCTGAGAGATGCCGGTGCTGGCCTGTTATTAAGCGCAGGAACTGATGGTATCGACGGCCCCACAGATGCCGCTGGCGCCATCGTGGATTCCACTACCGCATTCCGCGCCGTACGGGAGGGACTCAGCATCGCCGATACCCTGCGTGAAAATGACAGTTATTATTTTTTCAACATCCTGGATGACCTGGTCCTTACCGGTCCTACGGGTACAAACGTGATGGATATCCAGATCGGGCTGATGGAGTAATCCGTTTTTCCTCTGGTAATGAATTCACAGCATCTGCACTTGATTAAATAGTATTGCGTATTGCGAATAGTATTGCGTAAAAAAATGGAGACCGGAGACCGCAAAAAATGATTTTGGTTCTTGATTGGTCGCTTCCCTCCTGCTGTCTCCTTTTTCCAATTTTTTCTCTTTAAGATCATTCCTGCTAAAGCAGGGACTACCAACAGGTCTTCCCTGTACCGTATACCATTTTACCCATCATCAACAACACAACTCCATCCCTCTGTCTCCCTTCCTCTTCGGAAGAGGAAGGGAGAACTTGCTATTATCTGAATCAGCACAATTTTCTCCTCTCTTGGAAGAGAAGGGAACCAAAGGGGTGAGTTGTGTTATGTCTTATTTTCGTACTCATTCTCGCCGATTCTGCCCTGGCGAAGCACCAATTGTTGTTCTCTTTTTCCCATCTCCTCAATATGAGAGACCTGCTAAAGCAGGGACTACCAACAAGTCTTCCCTATACCCTATCCCTTATATCCTATACCTGTTTTACAACATACACACTACACAATACACCGCTCTTTCCCCCTCATTCTGCAATCTCCGGGATGCCTGTTGCTCTTTTGTTTGGTACCGCATGGGTAATTATGTAGATTTGAGTCCAATTGAGGCGTCTATGAGTAATCAAACTTCAGAGAAGCAGCCCTGGGTCGAGACCATCCGGCCGCGACCGCCCATTATCCGGCGATTGTCCAGATGGATAGTATACATCGTTGGGCATTCCCTTGCTAAAATGGATGTGGAGGGCCGCGATCTCATCCCGGAGAAGGGACCACTCCTCATCGTTGGCAACCATTTTAGCATCTGGGAACCTCCGCTGATGATCTATACCATTTCTTCCCCGCTGAATATCCTGGCGGCAGGAGATGTCAACTGGCCGCTGGCACAGGCATGGGCGCTTTTTTTGTACGGATATATTCCCACGAACCGGGAATCGTTCAAACCGTCGACAATCCGGGAGGCAAAGCGGGCTCTGGATCGCGAGGAGTTCGTCGGCATTTTTCCGGAGGCCGGAATGAACCCGGATTTGGAGTTGCGTCCGGCCAAACCCGGTGCGGTGTATTTATCTGACCTGGGGAACGCGCCAATTCTGCCGATCGGCTTCAGTGGTTACGCGCGGGTCTATGACCACTGGAAGAGTATGTCACGCCCGACCTTTCGCATCCGTATCGGCAAACCGTTTGGGCCATTTACGGTCTCCGGAAATGGAGAGCAGAAAAAACAGCGGATGGAGGAATACGGACACGAGGTGATGCGACGCATTGCCGCTTTGCTACCGCCGGACTGGCGGGGGTATTACCGGGGTGATCCCGTGGTCAAAGAATATGAGATGTATGAGTTTTAAACAGTGTTAAAATGTTTGGGTGTTCAGGTGTTTTAGTTGTTCCAGAGGTAAATTGCCTTGGGAGAAGATTCCATATCTAAATACGGGGGACTCTCGATTTCATTGCGAGAAAAAATTCATTCGATTCAAGGATGCCCACCACCTTGGAATGAAATTCCAAGGCACAATAGAAAAGCCTCGCAATCTTATTGCGAGGCGATGAAACCCCTCCAATATCATATCATTTTGCCACACTATACTTCAATACGGTAACGCGTTTTCCTGTGATTTCGATTTTGATTTGGGCGCCGGCGGCTTCACCAAATCTTCTTTGGTAAGGCGGTCTTCTTTTTCGTTTGTTACATAAATACCGGCTTCCCCCTTCAGAGGACACTTGTACTCACAAATCCCGCAGCCAATGCAAAGGTTTTCATCCACATAGGGGTACTTGACCATTCGACGGCTACCGTCCGGAGCGATATACTCCTTCTCATCGAATTTGATTGCCTTGTCAGGCGTAGGACAGTGCTCCTCGCAAACGATACAGTCCTCGTCCTTTGCGTACGGAATGCAGAGGTCTTTATCGAAGTATGCCAACCCCATAGCAGTTTGCTTTTTGCGCTCCAGCGGCAACGGCAATATCGCTTCGGTTGGGCAAACTTCGCCGCAGAGATTGCAGTTGAATTCGCAGTACCCGGTGCGCATTTCTCCAACTGGCGTCCAGAGATCCTCCAGGTTTTCAGTCACGCCGCTGGCCTGGAGGCACCGTCCGTTGGACTGGCAGATCCGGACGCACTCCATACACCTGATACACTGATCCAGAAATTCGTTCTCCGGTAGAGAACCCGGTGGACGAATCACGCGGGCCTGCGCCTTCTTATTGTGCAGGCCGATGCTGGCCAGACCGATAGCGCCAACGCCGCCCACGGCCGATCCAAGAAATTGTCGACGGCTGTAATCAACGGCCGAATGGTAGGGCTTCCAGCGCCAGCGATAAGTGATGGCGTCGATCTTCGGTGGACAGGTGACGCCGCAGTTAAAGCATTCGATACACTCCACCTTGTTGGTAAACGTGGCGTCATCTTCCGGGATGGCGTTCATCTTGCACTCCCGGGCACATTTCCCGCACTGAGGACACGAATCCGCCACGAGCCGCTCGTAGAACCGGAACTGGGAGAGAAATCCCAGCAACGCGCCGGCCGGGCAGAGATTCCGACACCAGAAGCGTCGGGTGACCTTTTCCAGCGCCAAAATGCCGCCGAACAGAAGCGCAATCCAGAATACCTGCTGCATCTGTGCCTGATCCTCCGGCATAATCCAGGACTTGAAAAAATCGAACATCGCAAAAACCGGTTCCTCCATAAATCGGATATGGGTCAGTGCCTGGAGCGTGGATTCACTGAACAGGGTGAACACGGGATACAACACGACCGTCAGGGCGCGATTAAAAATGGACAGCGGATCAAAGTGTCCCCAGACCGGCACGGAAAATATGGCAAGTATCACGAATCCGACCAACAGAATGAACTTTGCTGATCGCCACTTTTTTGCGTCGATGGACTTGCGGTTATCCGGTGAGTTGACCAGATGGCTGACACCGTCCAGTGTGGTGCCCAGGGGACAGATCCAACCACAGAAAAACCGACCGAGCAGCGGCGTGAGTAACAGGATAATCAACGCCGGCCAAAAGAGCAGCGAAATCCGGAAATTGGCAATAAAGTCGAATACCGGAACCAGTGGACTGAACCTGAGCATAATATCCGACGGTAGCGCATTCGAATATGGATATCGCGCTTTGATGAATAGCACGATAAAAAACAGGAAGAACAGGACCTGAATGATACGCCTTGTGCTGCGCATACTATGAAAGATTGACGGTTTTCAGGTTGACTCCGTCCAGCGCATACTTGTTCAGGCCGCGTCGATATGCTTCTTTGATATGTTCCACCTGATCCATCTGGTAATCGAACAGACGCAACGCCAGCGCGTCTGCAGTGACAGTACAATCGGACATAATCAGCGTCCGGGCAGTCTTCACATCCGCCAGATCACCACCGACCGGACCGTTGTGCATCAGTACCCGATAGGCGTCTACGATTGTCAGTGTCGGGAGAATCTCCTGATCGATATCGATGAGTTTAGTCGTGAACCTGTTGTGGATAGAACCGCGATCGCCGCCCATGACGCCCATCAGGTTTTTCAATCCCACGGTTACGGTACTCATGGAGTGTACCTTGGCAATCGGCACATTGATGACCTTATCCGCCTCCAGATAATCCCGGTAAATTGGCCACTCCGAGAGTTCCTCCCCGTTTGCCAGTGAAATATCCGTAAACAGGTAATCGCGAACCTGGTCGACATCGGCGCCGGCGGATTTGGCGACTTCCTCAATCCGGCTGCTGCGATAGCACCGGCGGGGATTGTTGCAGGTCCGGTCAAATACCTTGACCTCTTTGGCGCCGGCCTCCCGGCACACTTTTACGAGTGCTGCGACGAGTTCCGGATTGGTGGTAGAGGCAAATTCCGGTGCCCGATCCCATGCGATATTAGGTTTAATCACTACAACATCGCCGTCGGTGATAAACCGACGCATACCACCGTACGCCTCAATCGCCGCCTGCAGCAATGCCGCAGGCTCACCGTTTTCCACCCAAACGGCATCTGGAGCATTGCTCCCTGCCGCCCTGATAATGTTTCCAGCCGGTACCGCCCCAAGGCCGAGCCCCAGCAATCCAGTCCCCGTATATCGAAGAAATTTCCGTCGTCTCATATCAACACCCCTGCTTCGTTATTTCGATGTATCCAACTGGTTCGTAATCATCGTCACTAGTTTTTCCGAAACTGTCTCTTGCTGGTAATCAATTGCCCCAAAGATGTACCTTCCGTTCCGATGTGCAGAAATTTTTCCCTGATACGGCGCTTCCCCAATAAATCTATGCGGGGCTTCTCCCAGAGATTGGAGGATCGTGCCGCGGTCCCGGAGGTTTGCTTCCCAGGATTTGAGCGCTTTTTCGGCCTGCTCTTCATTGGAAAACCAGGCGACAAAGCCGAGACAGGTATCACGGGGAAAAGTATACTCCGCCTGCAGTACCTCTCCGAATGCCGCTTGTCCCATAAATCCGGCCCGCAGATATTTCATCGAGTGCGGTGTCCGGGTTTCCTCAGGAAGCAGGCTGAGTTCGGCCGGGATTTCCCCGGATGGCAAATTCCCGGAGATTTTAGCGGCAGCCTTCTTTATTATTTTCGCGACCTCCTCTTCCAGGGCACCGGCCTGGACTCGGACAAAAAATCTGTCCTGCCAAAACCGCACAGACGTCCGCGAAATGACCGCCTCTTCACCGATATCACCTAGCGTGTGATCCGGCCGGCGGTGACTGCTGTAAATGCCAAATGCATTCAGCCGTGATCCCATGTCATAGATATCGATGGTAAAGGAGAGATCCGGATTTTCCACATGGATATACGGAACGGTTACCACCCGCTGAAATCCGTAATCCCGGTACAGTTCGGCCTCGCCGTTGATGTATTGAAACAGATTATCCGACTCGTAGAATTCCGGCGCGTACTCCTGTTCCCATTCCGGCAGTGCTTCAGCTGCCGGGAGGTAGTCCGCCAATGACTTCACCTGGGAAAAGGTGGTTGCTGAAAACGCCGTGCCTAAAATTACGGCGCCAATCACCGTGAGGTAATATTTCGGATTTTTCATATGAGTCACGCGAAGATCTCGGTTGCACGTCTCATATTGGCCGCCACGTTCACACCGTTCGTGCACTGCACCACGCATTCGTCACAGTCCCTGCACCGGTCAGCATTTTCAGACGCGGAGAGTTCACGGTAGGTACTGTGGCCCAGATCCGAATCCCCGTAGCCATCTACGTACATTACGCATCGGTTCAGGTCAGCAACGTTCACGCCATGGGGACACATACCGCTGCAGTCATCGCACATCCGGCAGAGTTTGTCATCGATGGCATTCCCGTAGCGATGCAGGGTTTTCTTGTCCAGGAATCCGAAGGTCTTGCGCATGGCGCCGAAATTCTCCTCCAGTTGCTGGTAGGTAACCATGGATGGAATGGCGCTGGTAACGTTTTCATTGGAGAAAACCCATCTGAGCGCTGCCTGGTGTGGATTTAGTGCAGCTGTGGAGGCCGCGTCGTACCCGCCGGCCTGGGTCTTCATTGCAATAACGCCGATGCCCTTGTCCGCCGCATAATTTACGGCTTCGGTCATATCATCGTCGTGCTTGAAGTTGTAGGCGGCCAGGACTACGTCGTACAATCCGTCATCTGCTGCGGCGCGCAGTAGATCCGCCATATTCCGGTGCGTGGAAAATCCCACGAACCGCGCCTTACCAGACTCCTTTGCCTTGGTGAGAAACTCCCTGGTTTCTTCTTCCCCGAGGTCACTTATACTGCTCATTCCGTGTCGAAGAAGAATATCGATATGAGCCGTATCCAGCGCCCGGAGGCTCTCGTTCAAATCGGATTCCATCCGGACCTGGCTGCCGTGTTGAATTTTGGTGGTGATATGTACCTGATCCCGCACCCCGGCAATGGCTTCCCCCACGATGCGCTCGTTTTCGCCCCCCATATATCCCCGGGCGGTATCAATATTATTGATCCCCATGTCAACGCCTTGTCGAATCAGGGCAGGATCAGAGGTACGCATCGCACCAAAGCCAAGCGGCGTATACTTGAGTCCCGTTCGTCCCAGTGTCCGGTATTTGATCTCCGATGGGGCGGTATCGGCTTCAGCCATCTCCTGAAATCCGGATAAGGAAAGCGGTGCCAGACCAACCACACCAATAGTTCCGGATGTGATTTTCAGAAATCGTCTGCGGTCCATCGAATGATATTTTCCCATAGAACTGCTCCTCTCGTCTGTCCGCCCCATGCGGGAAGTGTATTAAGGTGATCTTTCCTGGAGATCCTTAAAAATTAGCATAATGCAAAAAACGCTCCGGCTGACATTTACGGTCTCAGTCCCGCAGGGATTCACGAGCTTAAATAGCTATTTTTATTATGCTTAAACCTATGAGATTTTCCTTCATCTAAGTTCAGTGCAGAATTACTTCAGAGGAGTGAAATTCTCAGTTTTACTAAACTCCCAGTTTAGCTCGTACTTTCGCGATTCGCAATCTCTGCAAGCGAGTAATCGAAATGAATCCAGCAGTGGACTTTTCCGGTTTATTTGAGGCAGAAAAATATGTATTCTTACGAGTCATGGGGAATCCGACGCAAGACAAAATTCATTCATTGGAAAAGAGCCGTGTAGCAGCTGTGATTCGGATACCATTTATTCTCCTGCTGCTTACCGGTATTCTATCCTGTCAAGGAGAAAACACCCAGATGACCACCGCTGATCTTCACAATCGCGCCGACTCGATTGCTCAAAAATCTTTACTTATAGACACCCATATCGACGCTCCGTATCATCTGTACCATTCCGGTGTGGACTGGACCGCCGAAACCGATCGCCATTTTGATTACCCCAAAGCGGTTCGCGGCGGTCTCAATAGTACTTTTATGGCCATCTACATTCCTCCGAAGTATCAGGCTGGTGGCGCCAAAGAATACGCGGATACGCTGATCACCAAAGTCAGAGAACAAGTTGAAAACCATCCGGAGAAATTTATCCTGGCCTTCTCTCCCGGTGAAGTAGAGAAACAATTTAGTCGTGAGCGAATTTCGCTGGCTCTGGGAATGGAAAACGGAGCACCTATTGAGGGGGATTTGGCGAATCTGCAGCATTTCTACGACCGGGGTATCCGATACATTACGCTGACCCATTCCGAGGATAACCATATCTGCGATTCTTCCTATGATACCACCGAAACCTGGGGCGGTCTCAGCCCGTTTGGCAAACGGCTTGTCCCGGCGATGAACCGCATCGGAATGATGATCGATGTCTCTCATGTCACAGATTCTACATTTTACCAGGCCATCGAACTCTCCAAAGCCCCGGTCGTTGCCACGCACTCGGGATGCCGGCATTTTACACCCGGATTCCATCGCAATATGAGCGACGATGCAATCAAAGTCCTGGCTGAGCATAACGGCGTCATCCAGATCAATTTCGGCTCCTATTTTGTCAGCGAAACGTTCCGCGAAGAGCGGCAGAACATTAATGACCATCTGGATGCATATTATGCGGAGCACGGTCTGGAAGAGGAGAGCGATGAGGCCAGGGATTACGCCAAAAAGTACCGTAAGGAACATCCGGTAAAGGACGCTCTACTAACTGACGTGGCTGACCATATTGATCACGTGGTTGATCTGGTCGGTATCGATTACGTCGGGCTTGGGTCAGATTTTGACGGCGTTGGCTCAGTGCCCACCAGGCTGGAAAACGTATCCAAGTATCCGAATCTCATTGCTGAATTATTGCGGCGAGGATACAGTGAGGAAGATATCAGAAAAATTGCCGGCGGTAACTTTCTACGCGTCTGGCGCGAGGTAGAATCAGTCGCGGTAGAATTACAATCCGATTAACCGCAGAGAGAAGTGCATCAGAAGGGACACAGAGAAATACAAAAGTTTAAACACTGAAAAACACCGAATACACCGAAAAAAGCGATTTTTAATTACAGACCATTAAAGCGGGCACTACCAATATGAAATGTATTACAGGCACATAACTCAGGACGCAAGACATCCGACCGGTTTTAACTATAACACACTAACACCATAACACGGTATTCAACTTGAACACCAGCCCCAGAGGTATTCTTTGGGAAACACTTGACACTGCCAAACTTCTACCGTATTTCCACCTTGTGACTCCTTCTAAATTTAGTTTAACTTTCTACACATATTCTCCCAGCGAATCAAACCTCACAGGAGTCTGCCTATGTCACTTACAAAATTGAACCAGGCGCTGGAATCAGAAATCGCACAATTGGAGGAAGAAGGGCGAGCCAAGGCGCCAGAGCGTGTCATTGTCGACTACATTCCTCCCAAAGATCAGTGGGGCCCGCGATACAAGTTGCAGGATTCCAACCAGGAATTTATTCGACTGAATTCCAACAGTTATTTATCCCTCTCCAACCATCCGGATCTTATCGAGGCAGCCGACGAAGCCACGGAACAGTTCGGTGTTGGACCGGGAGCCGTACGGTTTATTGACGGCACCTTTAAATACCACACCGAACTTGAACGTTCGCTAGCGCAGTTTGTCCAGAAGCCGGCCGCCAAAATTTTTAACTCCGCATACACCGCGAACCTTGGTCTGGCGCTGACGATTAATCGCGATCGCACCTATTGGATAGGCGATGAACTGAACCACAACAGCATCATCCGGGCGATGCGGATTGGCAAGGTTCCATCAGAGAATAAGGGCATCTATTCCCATAACGATATGGACGGATACCGGGAATGTCTAAGTAGCGTACCGTCGGAGATGGAACGCGTCATTGTGATTTTCGACGGCATTTTCAGTATGCGCGGCGATTACGCCCCCATCGATGAAATAGTCGCTATCGCGTCAGAATATGATGAGAAATTCAAAGATGGCGTCATCACTGTGGTTGATGATTCTCACGGTATTGGTGCATATGGTCCGAACGGGCGCGGTACTGCGGACTTCACAGATACTCAGCCGGACATCATTGTTGGAACCATGGGGAAAGCCTTCGGCGTGAACGGTGGGTTTATTGCCGGGAGCGAATCGCTCATCGAAGCCGCCCGTCAAAAAGCGGATACCTATATTTATACCAATCCACTCAGCCAGGCGGATTGCGCGGCAGCGATTCAGGCGGTGGAAATCGCTTCCGGCAAAGAAGGCCGACAACGACTACAATCCCTGAAGGATCGCACACAACAATTCCGCGACGGACTTGAATCGCTGGGATTCGAAACTATTAACGGGCCGCATCCAATAGTACCGCTGGTGGTCAGAGATACCGAGCGAACGCATTCTATGGTCAGCCGGCTATTTGAGAAAGGTGTATTGGTGGTCGGACTCACGTTTCCGGTGGTCCCGCGGGGTGACGAAACTATCCGTTTCCAGATTAGTGCCGCCCATACTGAGGCGGATATCGACTACGTTTTGGGCGTACTGGGGGAGTTTGCGTAGCAATTCCCAATATAACTATTGTGCAATAATAGCTTGGTTATTCCTGCACTGATAACAATTTTAGGTTGGTTAAAATATATTAAGCACAATAATTAGAATGTTACAGAGGCCATATTTCCGTGATAAATACGCTCTACGGCTCCAGTATCACCTTGATGGCATCCCCCTGATCATGGACCTCGAAAGCTTTTATATAGTCTTCCAGGGGAAAGGTGTGGCTGACGAAACCGTTCTCCAGCATCAAATCCGCCATCCCGGTTTTGAGCAGCCTGTACATGATTTCCCAGGTGTCGAACATGCCCCTCCCGATAATGCCCTTGATTGTGATTCCCGGGAAAATCACCTGATCGCTGAAGTCGAGCGAAACCGGATCGTCCGGGAGCCCGAGGAGAGATAACGTTCCCCCGTTCCGGAGAATATTGAACGCATCACGGTAGGCTGCGGCGCTTCCGGACATTTCGAACGCGACATCCACCCCCATATTATTCGTGTGATGCATCACGGTATCAACCAGCCGTTCCTTCGCGTCGGGCAACGCCATATCAACACATTCATTCACACCGATATTTTTTGCCACTTTAAAACGCTTTTCCTGGAGCTTTTCGTGAGTATAGCCATGATCCGGATTGGCGAAATCTGTAGCAATAATATACGAGGCCCCGCTCCATCGGGCGATCGCCGCCGCCATCAATCCCTGCACCCCGATGCCTAAAACCGCAACGGACGTTCCCATTAAATCGACGGACTGAGCGGTATGGACTGCGTTTCCGAAGGCATCCATATACGCAATAACTTCCGGCGGAATTTCTCCTTTCCTGATGATGAAGGTGTTTTCCATGGGGATAACGGCGTATTCGGTGAAAATACCGTCCTCATGCACGCCTTTGATTACGGTGTTTGGACATGCATGGCTATTACCGGTCCTGCACGCATGGCACACGCCACAAACCAAGTGCATTTCTGCCGTGATATAAAAGTGTTCCTGCAGGAAGTCAATAAAGTCGGGATCGGCGGCAATCTCAGGATAATCACGCCCGTTGATGAATTCCTGTACTACGGCGTCACTGTGATGGTAGACGTATCGCTCGTGAAAGGATCGCGCCAGGAATTCTCTGGCCAATGATCCGGCATCGGCAACCACACCGCAAAACTCATGTCCTGTGATGACTTCAGGTTTCCGGTTGCTTTCCATCTCATGGCGGACCGATTCCCGGCTGTGATAAATCCCAACATCGGTCCCGCACATTGCCGCCTTTTGCACCCGGATTTTTACCTGGTTTGGCCGGGTAATTTCGGGCACCGGCTTTTCAACCAGCCGTAATCCCTTGCCCCACGACTTGCCGTTTTCGGGTCTGGGTTTGATCAGAGCAGGCATCTGTGACATACGCTCTCTCCCCTCGTTTCAAATACTGTTGCGGAATAATGTAATCTACGATGCACATTGGTGAATATAATCTTTCAGGCAGGGTATATCTATTGAAATTCACGGGGTTTTTCCCGGTGCCTTATGCGGAAATGAATCTACCGGCGTTTAGTCCCAGGGTATCACCAAGAAATGGTGGGCTATTCATTTTTGCCGACTTCAATACCGCTAAATACAATTCTGTTCGTAGCGGTACGCTGCTGCAAAGAAATGTCATTCTGACATCAAACCATCCCATTGATCGCCTAGTTCCCTGGGACAATCTCCAGGAGTTTTATAAATTAACTTGCCAGATACCGTATATCATTTCCATATAGAATTATATCACATTGATATAAGATACGGGATCTACCCGGCCATGAGTCAATTGAAATATCATCGAGAACCTTTGTATTGTTGCGATTGCTGGCGCAGATGGACGGTTGCTCCCCGGGATGGCATGTTAATTGAAATAGAAAAAGGCAGATAATTATTCGTGCAAAAGGTTGAAGATGATACACGGAAATCAAATGAACAAATTAATTGTATCACTTATAATGATTTTTGGGTTTTCTATTTTTCCAGTAACCGGATACAGTGCGGACCAATCCTCCGAAAAGACTGCTGTCGCCTTCCGTCTGAATTCCCAGGATATCGAGATAGATGGCAAATTAAACGACCCGGGTTGGCAGTCGGCTCAAGCCTATGATGGATTTACTCAACGTGATCCCAGCGATGGCAAACCCGCATCATTTCCCACCTCTTTCCGGATTGTATACGATGACGAATATCTCTACGTCGGCATCAACGCTATTGACCCTCAGATTGATCAGATTGAGGCTATCCTGACGCGGCGGGACGAATATACGGAATCCGACTGGGTATACATTTCTCTGGATAGTTATAACGATAACCGCACTGCGTTTGAGTTTGGCCTGAACGCTGCCGGTGTCCAGCATGACTTGCGCCGATACGATGACAATAACGCGGACGACGACTGGAACGCTGTCTGGGATGGCGCGGTGGAGATTCATAATGCCGGCTGGTCCGCAGAATTCAGGATTCCGTTCCGGGAACTCCGATTTACTTCTAGTGCACAAATGCGGTGGGGACTCCAGATATACCGGGAATTACCCAGGAATAATGAGCTGGCGGTTTGGAATTACTGGTCCAAGGACGAAACAGGATTCGTCTCCCAGTATGGTACGCTGGAAGGGTTATCCAACGTTGAATCCACGCGCCCGCTCTACATCTCACCGTATATACTTGGACAATCAAACCATTCCGATCAGATCCAATCAATGTCTCAGTCCAATCCCTGGAGTCATACCTCGAATATCGGCGGGGATATCCGATACACATTTTCGAACGGTCTCACCATGAATGCTACGGTGAATCCGGACTTTGGACAGGTGGAGGCCGATCCAGCTGATTTTAATCTGACAGAGTTCGAATCATATTTCGCTGAGAAACGCCCCTTTTTCAAAGAAGGCAGTGACATCCTGAATTTTAACGACGCCCTCTATTATTCAAGACGCATTGGCGCCCGTCCTGCTAAAATCCTGGCAGCCGGCAAACTCACTGGAAAGACAACCAACGGGACTTCAATAGGAGTTATGAACGCGACAACAGGTGAGGGGTTCTCGACGTTAACGGACTTGCCCTCCACTTCGTCCTCTGAGCCCCTCACCAATTATTTCCTTGCCCGGTTACAACGCGATTATCACGAAGGGCAGACTACCTTTGGCGGACTCATGACTTCTGTAAATCGCCGCCTGAACGATGCCACCCGACAGCACTTACATTCTGACGCCTACACCGGCGGCATAGATTTTTCTCATGAATTCCTCAATCGGGAATATGAAATTGAAGGCGTGTTTGCCGGAAGCCATGTGCTAGGTGCTCCTATGGCGATCACGCAGACACAGCGGAGTTCGGCCCGGTATTTCCAGCGACCGGATGCCGATTATCTCTCCGTGGACACAACGGCGACTTCTCTCTCCGGCATAGGGCACGAATTATCCATTTCGAAAATCTCCGGTCACTGGCGCGGTTCATTCGTGACCTCTAGCTCCAGCCCCGGATTAGAGGTGAACGATTTAGGATTTCTCCAGCGCGTAGATGAAATTTCTCAGAACCTCTGGATCCAATACCGTGAGTGGGAAGAGACCAAGTATTATCAGGAACTATATCTGAACGTCAACCAATGGACCGGCTTCAATTATGGCGGGCGCCTCCTGAATAAAGGCGGAAACGTGAATGCGCATGCCACGCTGTTAAACAATTGGGATATCGGTGGCGGATTTAACTTCAACTTTCCCGGGATCAATCTGACGGAACTCCGGGGTGGTCCGGCTATTTATGCTCCGGCAAACCGGAACGTTTGGGGCTATATTGAGACGGACAGCCGTAAGGATTTTAGTTATGAGTTGTTCAGCCATTACTTTATAAATACGGATAACGTTACCCGATACGAAATTTCCCAGGCGTTCAATATTCGTCCCAGACAGAATATCCAGTTATTGTTTAATCCGAGTTTCGTAGAATTCAGCGATACCTGGGCGTGGGTTGGCAAAGCCTATGACACAAATAATGAACCTCACTACTTGTTTTCCGGACTGCTCCAAAAAGAATTGTATCTGACCGTGCGGATTGATTATACCATCAGGCCGAACTTGTCCATCCAGTATTACGCTCAACCGTACTTTACTGCCGGCAGCCGTAATAAATACGTGGAAACTGCGGATTTGATGGCGTCCGACTTTGATGAGCGATTCTCTTCATTGGACAATTACGATGTAAATTACAATGAACACACAGACCAATACGAATACGATATCACTGGGGACGGCACAGTGGATTATTTCAGCGGTGGCTCACCCAGAGGTGACTTCAATTATAAACAGTTCCGGTCGAACCTCGTCATTCGCTGGGAATATGTATCCGGGTCCACGATGTATCTGGTATGGTCCCAGGGATTCACTGAAGCCACCGGCATGGGAGAGCTCCAACTTAACCGGGACTTCAAATCACTGTTCCATGCTCCCGGTGAAAACGTCCTGCTCCTGAAGATCAGCTATCTTATGAATGTCTGACGGATGTTCCTTGCTCGTTCATCCAGACACGAAAAAGCCACCTCTTCGGAGGTGGCTTTTTTGGTTTAGTAACGTTTGACGGGTACTATATCGTACCGTATACTTTCTATCAGATAAAAATAAAAGGGTTGCTATATGCTTTCAAAAAAGATTGGGAGGAGACATGTTTAAACATGTAGTCATGTGGAAACTAATGAAGGAAGCGTTTGGTAAGTCAAAAGAGGCCAATGCCGAAGAGATGAAGCGAATCCTGGAAACGCTCCCGGAGAAAATCGACGAGATCCAGGAATACGAGGTGGGTATCAACATTGGTAATTCGGCGGCAGCCTTCGACGTGGTGTTGATCTCTGCCTTCACCAACGTGGACGACTTTAATACCTACCAGCAACACCCGGAGCACCAAAAAGTTGTCGACTTTATTCGTCAGATCCAGTCCGAAGCCAAAGTCGTGGACTTTGAGACGGAAAATTAGGTCAATACGCCTTGGAATGAGATTCCAAGGCTACCATTGATCGATTGAGCTACCGCTTAAAGCCCCTGCGCGGGATTTTAAGCGGAAAATTTTGTACTGCCAAATATTCTTTCACCACACCTGCATAGACACACCAATCCGGTATTCTCGTCCTGGCATGGGGACGCCAGGAATTTCCTCATACCTCACATCCAACAGATTATTAATCTCGAATGACAAGTGATACTTACCAATTCGGTAGAGTGTATTGATGTCAACAAGCGTGTACGGCTCAACCTGTCTACGGTCGATATACCGTACAACCCAGAGCTGGCGTATGCCGGCAGGTAATGTAGCCATGAGCCCGGCCTGGATGTTGTGCTGAATATAATTCAAAACATATTTGCTTATATCCGGTGGGTTTCCGGTATCCAGCCGTAAATAAGCATACTTGGCCGATATTCGCTCCACCGGAAGCGACCCCAGCTGTCCTTCTCCGAGAAAATATTTCATCTCGATTTCCCCGCCGTACGTATCCACATCACCTATATTCTGGGCTTGCCACGGCTCGGCGGGACTGGAGCGTGCCCAATCGATTAGATTGTAGCCATCCCGGTAAAATACCCCTGCGCTCCCGAACAACTTCGCATTCAACCACTTGTAGCCGGCCTCATATGAACGCGATTTCTCCGGCTCCAGCTCCGGATTACCGATGTTGCCACCGCCGACATAGTATAAGTCGGTATACGTTGGAATACGGTAAGCTTCCCCGTAATTCAGAAAAACGGAAGATCGTGCCCCAGTTCGTAAGTTCACACCGGCGCTTGGCCAGGCTTCCCATCCATATTCTTCATGATAATAGGTATAGTTACCTAATTGGAGATTCAACCAATTGGTGACAGGCATCCGGTGCTCCAGCGTTATGCCTCCCCTGGCTCTGTCGTGATCTCCAAGGTTACTGCTCCGTATCCGCTCCTCTGCAACCTCTCCCCCAATCACCGTCTCGCCGAAACGGTGTGTCGTTTTCGCCATAACCTCGCCACCGAGTACATTGGTGCGGTGCTTATTCCGATAGAGACTGGGGTCGGTATAATCCAGGATAAAATCGTCGTAATTATTCCGGAAATGCACGGACGGTTTTACCTCAAATTGTCCAACCCGCATTCGGAAGGAGAGATTAAATAACGTGGTTTCCACTTGTTCGCGCTGATTCGGAAAATCGGCGTAAAAATCGTTGGCCCCGAAGTCCCGGTTGGTGTATCCGGCCATGATATTTATTGGCGTTTTCGCCGCCTGAAATTTTCCCCGATACATGGCTTTGTTTATATAATATGCGGTATTGTGTCGGTACCCATCTGAGCCGCGCCGGGAAACGCTCAGCCTATGGTGAGAATTTTCAGTTGGGATGCCTGCCGATACGCTGCCATTATAAAACTTGTGGCTGCCTCCGGCCAGTGAGACGCTCGCTTCGGGCACACTGGAGTGTTCTTTGGTTATAATGTTTATCACGCCGCCGAAGGCATTGGGCCCATAGAGACTTGTTCCGTGGCCGTGCATAATTTCAATCCGATCGATGGCCTCACGTGGCACTGGCAAGGACAGTAAATGATGTCCTGTCTGCGGAGCGGAGAGTTTGGTGCCGTCGACCATCACGACTGTCTGCTCAAACGTGGAGCCGCGTATCCCAAGATCTGCCTGTACGCCGGACGGCCCGCGCTGACGGAGATCAGTCCCGGCGGCGTATTGCAGGAGACTCACAATTCCCTCACCCGGAAGCGTTGCCAAGTCAGAGCTGTCAAAGACAGTAACATATCTGGCAGTCTCCAGATAGTCTTGCGTTAACCGGCTTCCCGTGACCACCACTGGTTCCGACTCATACCGGAGCGTATCATCCGTCAATTGCAGGATTTGTGTTGTCCCGCTGGTCGGAATACTGAGACATATTCCGAGGTTAACTGCAACAAGTGCGTATCTATAACTCATTATATTTTCTTCGGTTATGGTTTGCGGTTGGCTCTAAATGAAAGCCAAATTACATGAAGGAGAGGAGAGATTCCAGCGGAATACTGAACGACAGTGTTAGAGTGTTATTGTGTTAACGAGTTTTAGTATGCGTCTCATTTTAATCCCAATCTCACCCTTTATCAACTTTTGTTGGTTGTTCGTTGTGAGTAGTTAGTTGTAAGAAGGGACAGACAGGGATTTAATGAATTTCGACTTGTCCCATTAGTATGACGGTTTTTTTCCAACAAACAACAAACGACCAACAGTTGTTTTCCATTCTCCCTTCTGCTTTCTCCTTTTTCCGAGGGATTAACAGCGATCAAGATTAGGAGTAATAGTAAGATTAAGAAACAGCAGAACCTTATACCTTTATACCTTTACACCTTTTTCATCACATCATCCGCACCGTCTGTTTGATCCGGTATTTTCCGTCTTCACGGCGGACGGTGATAGCTACCGTATTGGGATCATGCTCAAGCAAGAGCGTCCAGTTTTCTTCGACTGCCCGCGCAAGATATTCCTTTTTCTCTTCAATGGTGGTCAACGGGAAATTATCGTATCCCATTACCCAGGGAATAGAGAGATGCGCTGTCGTCGGAACCAGGTCACCGCAATAGAAAAGTGACTGGTTCTCGTCTGCGATTAACGGAAGTTGCCGCCCTTTTGTGTGACCGTCACAAACGACTAGGTTGATTCCAGGGAATATCTCAACCTCATCCCGAACCAGTTCCAGTACACCGTGTTCCCGAAGCGGGATAAAATTCTCTTTCCTATAGCTTCCCGTATCCTTCTCGGTGGGATCGTTGGCCCATTTCCAGTTTGATTCCTGCACATAATAGGTCGCGTTCGGGAAGGTCGGTACCGGTTCCCCGTTGTCCAGAGTTGTTGCGCCGCCGGCATGGTCGAAATGGAGGTGTGTTAGAATAACGTCGGTGATATCATCAGGCCTGATATCTCTGGATGCCAGAGATTCCCCGAGCGTTCGCTCACCGGGATCAATTTTATATATTTCCCGGTACTTGTCGTCCCATTTGTTCCCGTTACCGGTGTCGATAAGAATTTTGCGGTTTTTCCCCTCGATTAGCAGGACGCGGGTTGCCAGATTGACTCGGTTTCTATCATCCGCCGAACACTGTTTTTCCCAGAGCGGCTTCGGAATGATCCCGAACATGGCGCCGCCGTCCAGTCCGAACGTATCCGCAACAATTGGTGTGATGGTATAACTGCCGATTTCCATCAGGCCACCTGCTTCTGGCGGTATTTAGCACCCTGACGCGTGCCACGATCCTTTAGTTCTTGAATGACGGATTGCACCACATGTGTGTGCCGCTTCCCGTCCCAATCCGGAGCGACCAGCAGGCTTGGCGGAGCCCCGCCGGACATCCGGCCGACGATAATTTCAGGTGAGAGTCGTTCGATAAAATCTGCCACCATCTGCACCCATTCGTCGAAGGGGAACGTCCAGAACGGCTTTTCTTGATACTGTTCCGCCATTTTCGTCCCCTTCACCACGTGGAGGTGGTGAATCTTGGTATACTCCACGCCCAGCGATGAGACCACGTCCGCGGTGTGCAGCCAGTGCTCCCGGTCTTCCCAGGGGAAGCCTAGAATCAGGTGACTTCCGATGTGGATTCCGCGTCCTTTGGTGCGCTCGACAGCATCCACCAGCGTCGCGAAATCGTGCCCGCGGTTGATGCGCTCCAGCGTTTCATCCGAGACGGATTCGATTCCGTATTCCACCGAGACGTAATAATCTTTGGCAATATCTTCCAACAATTGGAGCGTTGGCTCAGGGACGCAATCCGCGCGGGTTCCGACAACTAATCCGTGAATTTTATCATGTGCAAGTGCTTCGGAGTAGAGTGCCTCCAGTCGCTCGACTTCGTCGTAGGTGTTGGAATAGGACTGAAAATACGCCAGAAATTTATCAGCGCCATAGCGGTCGGAGAGAAAACTCACGCCCCTGTCGATCTGCTCCTTTACCGACATAACGCGTTTGATGTAACTCGGGACGAAGCTGGCGTTATTGCAGTAGGTGCACCCGCTCTTGGCTACCGTCCCGTCAATATTGGGGCAGGTGAATCCCCCGCGAATCGAGACTTTATACGTCTTCTCGCCGAAGATATCCTGCAAATAACTGTTGTAGTCGTTGTACGGTCTGTCCATAGATTCAAAATATATAAAAGTTTAGGACAGTGTTAAAGTGTTCGGATAACGACAGCGTATTAGTGTGTTAACGTGTTACAGTGTTATAGTTAGAAACGGTTATTAACCTCGATTTGCACAATTAGTCTCCAGGATGAGTTTCGAGTTCCTATCTTTTCCTGTCTCCCGTCTCCAACCTCCGAGTTTTCCCCTATAACCTTATACCCTATACCTCATACCTTCTTCCTTCTTCAACCGGGAGGGGACGGGACATTTGGAAATTGGACATTCGATTTTCATCGGGTGGATATTCAATCTGTTTTCTCCCGCCTCCGGTCTCCGAGTTTTCCCCTATACCCCTATACCCCTATACCCTTATACCTTATTCCCTATTCCCCATATCCATCAACATCTCCACCGCCCGTACAAACGCCTGATATTGCTGCGGCGGACTGGTATAGGCAATGGCCGTCCGCAGGGCATTCCAATGAATGAGATCGTCTGGATCCTCCGGTATCGCTCGTTCCAGGAAGATATCCGTGAGTCCACGGAAAAGAATTCCGAGTCCGCCGGCATTCTGAAGATAACCGAGGACAAACGCCAGCGCCTTCTCCCGCTCTTCATTCCGGATTGCAGATACGATATCGGACAGTTCTGCGGATTTCGGCTCATATTCGACGGAACCGGCTTCCCGGAATTCGCCGAATCGCTCATCGAACCAATATGCGAGGCGGGCCCGGATCTCTCCTTGTTTCATCCGGACGCCCTCCCATACCTGTTGCGTATGGGTGAGGAGCAGTAGTTCTCTCCTATTCTCATCGCCAGAGGTGAGTGCCAAATCGTAATACCTGTCAAATGTCATTGGGCTCGTGGGGTCACTTTTAAATTCACCTGTCCCCCAACCAATATTCAGGCGACTCAAATAATCCGTCAGCTGATATACGATAGGCTTGAACTGAGAGGATTCTACAAAGTCTACCGACTTGAGTGCTGCGTCAGCGAGGATAACCGGCCAACCGTCACCCGCATTCGTCGAAGCTGCGATTTCCGTAAGGATTTCCACAAGATAGAACTGGTTATCCATCATCCGGAGCAATTTGGATGATTCCTCAATCGCTTTCTCCCGTTCACCGTCTCTCACGTACTCGCTTAGATCCCCGACAAACACCGACTCGCCGAAGTGCTCCGGCTTCACGCCCACTAAGTCTTTATCCCATTCCTGCAACTCAAGCGTGCAGAAAAACCGGAGGGCATGCTCCATCAACGGGATAGCATCCTGAATATCTTGTTCGTACAACGTGCTTAAATCCCGGACGGCGTCCAGGTAAACCAATCCTGTAGGGTGTCCGTCACCGTACTGCTCATTCGCGGTCAAATACATCATCTGCTGGAGCGCCTGAGTGAATCCGTCGGACTCGTCCCGAATGAAATCCGGGACAACAGTCGTCAGCACTTCAATATCTTGTGTACGTAAAGCTTGTTTTATGTCCGGGAATTTTGGCATAAATCAGTGTTCAGATAAAATTGTGTTATAGTGTTAGTGTGTTATGGTGTTATAATTAAAACCGATCGGGCGGTTTGCGTCCTGAGTCCTGTGTCTGTGATACATTTCGTGTTGGTAGTGACCGCTTTAGCGGTTTGTAATTAAAAATTATTGGTGTATTC
>JAIPJS010000029.1 GCA_021734025.1 Candidatus Neomarinimicrobiota bacterium | reverse complement strand
CCTGGTCATGCACGTCCTGCGGGAGTTTCACGGACAGGTTGCGCAGTTTATGGGCAATGCACCGACCGCGCTTACTCTCGGGACAATACCGCGCAATGGCCGCATGGGCCCCTTTGTTGCCGTCGCTGACCACGAACAGAGGCTGTCGCAGGCCGCGCTTGACCATCTCCTCAAAGAACGTCTCCCACGCGGCCGTGCTCTCGCTTTGCACCGCCGCGAGATGCAGCAGGACTTTCGTTCCATCACTGCAAATCGCCCACGCCGCGAGGATGGCCTGATTCTGTGTATACGAGCGCACGGCTTCATAGACGCCATCGACAAAGAGATACACCACATCATACTGGGACAAGTCCCGCGCAATAAAGTCCTCGTATTCGGCGGTGAGCGCCTCCGTAATGCGACTGACACTGCTTCGGGAGACCAGGGGCGTGCCGTCGTCATCCACCAAGGTCGCTTCAATATCGCGCGTCGATAAGCCCCGGGTGTACATCTCAATGGTCAACTGGGCCAGCCGCTGATCGATCGCGTCTAACCGCTGCAACACCTGACTCTCGAAGGGGTGATCGGTCTCCCGCACCCGCGGTTTCTTAAGATCGAGCGTCCCGGCCGTCGTCTTGACCGAGACATCCTGGTACCCGTTCCGATAGCCCAGGGCCTGCGCGCCCTCGCTCCGCTCATACCAGTCTCGCTCCAACAACTCCGTGCGCTCCTGTTCCATCGTCTCCTGGAGAATCTGCTCCGTGCCGAGCTGCAGTAACTTGGTAAGAAAATCGTCCGTCTCGAGTTCGCCGTTGATTAACTGATCAACCATTTTGCGTTTCTGCTCGGAAGGTCGTACTTTTTTTGCCATTGGGTGTCACTCCTTTGTGGTTTTTATTCGTCATGTATTCAAAAATACAAACGGGGTGACACCTTCTCCATTTTTACACAAAGGTAGGGACATTACCCATGTGGCGTATTCCTCTTATCAATGACAGAATGCTAAAACCAGTAAATGCATTGGTTATTTTTCTTGCTTTGATAATAGGTTTTTCCATGATCTCATGCTCCAATCCGACGGATTCCGCATCCGATTCCGGGCCGAATACAGTGATAATGGAAAATACTTCGTATAATCCGGAGACCCTCACTGTGGAAATCGGAACCACTGTGACCTGGGAAAATAACGACAGTTACGCGCATACGGTTACCAGCGGAAGTCCCGGAAATCCTACGGACACCTTCGACAGCGGAAATATCGAAGCAGGGGAAAGCTACGAACGTACGTTTAATGAGACGGGAACGTTTAACTCTTACTGTACCCTCCATCCCGATAATATGACAGGGACGATTGAGGTTCAGGAAACTGTCAGTTCCGGCGCAAATGACGGTGGAAGCGGCAGCTATGGCAAGCGACACGTCTTATTTTGATAATACAGCCTGAATGAGCTTGATCCGGTCTTCCTTTATATTTTTGACAACATTTTTCATTTTCCGCGGTGCGTCCGACCCTATGAGCAAATGGATGCCGAGCGGTGGAGGACCTTCCTTGCGTACTTTCTCTATTTTCTTTTGAAACCATTGCAGTCCCCGGGAGGTATCATCGCGCCAGTGGTCAATTTGAAAGCCGGTTTCATGTAACAGATTCCGGACTTCTCTATGGGAAATCATATGGCTTAGCGAGGGGTCATCGGCCCACGGCACAGGAAGAATGACCGGTTGATTGTCGGCGAATATATCGTAAAAAGCCAATCGGCCGCCCGGTTTGAGCACACGGAATAGTTCACCGTAAAACTGTGCTTTATCTGCAATATTCATCTGGGTATGTATGGTAAGAACCTTTTCAAACTTCTCATCTTCAAAAGGCAGATCAAGGGCATCGCCGTGCCTGAAACGGATGCGACTACTGAATCCGCTGTCTTCAGTCAGTTTCCGGGCAAGTTTGCAGTAATCCTCCGTCACATCAACTCCGAACACCTCTGCATCATGTTTCGAAGCGATGTACCGACAGGCTCCTCCAAGTCCGCATCCCACATCCAGGACGCTGTCACCGGTTTGGATGGAAAGATGCTGTAACAGTTCTTCGGTCGATTCACGGCCACGGATATGAAATTCATCCACGACTGCCAGATCATCAACCGTCACCTGATCCGGATCTTTCCCTATCTCCATTAACCCCTGAACTATTCGGTCGTATATGCGGTTACTTCCATAGAATTCCTGAACTTCAGATGCAACTAATTGTGGCATAGATTCTCTCTCCTTTCGTCAATTTGGGTACTAGTCAATTCTTGTACTGATATTAAGAGACGGGAAGAACCGGGTCTAACACAATTCATTCAAATGATCGAAATAATCGTTCAATGGGAAGGCTAAAATGGGGTATATACAGTTATGTTAACTTACAATGTCCCGGTAGGACGAAGGCAGAAATCCGAAATAATTGCGAAAGCATTTTGAAAAATAGGAAGGATTGTTAAAACCGGTTTCGAACGCAATTTGAGATATATTTCCCGCGTCATTTTCGATTAACCGAACGGCTCTTCGTAACCGAGACTCCTGAATAAATTCAGTTGGGGTGCTGCCGGTAAGGGAGGAAATCTTCCGGTAAAATTGGGACTCGCTCATCCCCAATTCTTTGGTAATAAGCGAATTGGTTAAATTTTCCTTATTCCAGAGATTTTCCAGGGCTTCTCCCAGACGGGCGAGAAACTGTTCATCTTCGGCGTGGAATGTCATAATATCCTGGTGATCGGACAGATCTTTCAGTTCCTCCTTTTTATAAAGATTATTCACGCGCGATGAGGCAGCGATCTGTCCGGAATCAGCTGCGCGACAGAGACATTTGGCCAGATGAATGGCTTCTTTAAAAAAGCCTTTTTTCTCCGTGACCGGGTTGCCCGCAGTTAAACTGATGGACCATTGCCGTGCGTCTGTTTTATCGGATGGATGGGACAAATCAGAACTGCGATCTTTCACTTCCAATGCACAATCCACCGCGCAGGATGTTGTTGAAAAAGAAGCAATCCAGGTATCTTCATCATCCGTTTGCACTTTGCCGCCGTATTTTTGCGCTGTTTCTTCTACCACATCTTTCCACCGTCTTAAGTAATTATAGAAGCCCCTGTCCCCGAAATTGTATTTAAGGATTGCAGCGTTATGCAGGTGTATCACCATGATCGTACGAAATGCCGGTTCCCGCACCACCACAGTTCCCTCGCCGGTGTGTGCACTGTCTTCCGGATAGTGAATTCGTCCCAGGAAAGTTTTTACCAGAGAGCCATCCACCTCGATTATATTCCCCGGTACCATCCCGTGTGAATGTTTATGCAGTTCTTTTACTGCCTGTATTTCAGGCGCTTCGAACAGGCAAAAAGCTGTTCTCCGTTCCTTATCAAACCAGTATGTAAGTGCTCTGCAGTTAAATTGATCCTGTACTTCCAGATCCCTCTTATGGGCCTGCGCTACGTCCTCGGCGGTAATATCAGGCAGGTCATGCCGATCCATGACAATAGGCATGGCAGCCCCCTCCACTCTATGAATTCTGCAATTTGTTTCTTCCGGATTCAAAATGAAATTAGCTATCTTGCGGTACAATGGCAAAGATCGATGCAAAGATATCAGGTGGAGTTGAACTCTCGCCGTATGTGCACAGACCAATAGCTATCCAGATTACATCACCGACCTGATTGACTGCTGCTCCACCAGGGAATAGATACGGCCTGTTTGCGTACTTTAAGTGTGATCTAAAGGTCCCCCGGGGACACTCTAAAAGCCTGTAACCCCTATGGTTATGGGCTTTGAGGTTTTTACGTTAAACATACATCAGTCTTTCTGAAGATATGCTCTTAAATATTGATGCCATATTGTCATCGAAATTATCATGCTGCACTAAAGAAAATAGAGATTATTAACTTTGCAATTACCTTGGGGGAAATGCTCAACCCCCTAATTATACTTTTTCTACCTCGTATCATTCGGCTGCATGAGTCAGGTTTTCTTCTCCACCTATTTGATTCCATATTTTGACATTTGACCATATCGGAGCAGCCGCGATCTACTGGCTTAGACTCACCTTATTTAGCACAGACTGAACCAATGTCATTTCCACATGGCGGTAGTGACAGGAGGGGCATTTGTGGCAGTCATTGTTTCTGTGTGTTCATGCTCCATCATGGTCGTAACGATCTTCGGAAAGTTCGATTTCCCAATCGTCGGCGCATATATTCCTAGATGAGTGTATTATCCATACGATAGGAAGGATAATTAAAGAGAATTTTTATCACTTTATCCACAAGACAATCGGAAGATTTTTAAGTTAGCCATACCGGATGGTTCTCCCGAGTGTTGCCCTCATGTTCATCATCCTTCGACTGGTTGACAACCTATATGTTTTTCCCATGGAAAAAGCCAGCCAAGGCCTCTGTTTGGAATTCCCCGAAGGAGTTTTTAAGCTTTTTTCAATTATGGAATAAAAAATCATAACATTTTCGGGAGCAATGAAAAAATTGAAACGGTAGAGGAGGATTTATGAAGAAGCGATTGCTCAGGATCGCGTATGATATGACTTTGCTTATTGGCGGATTCCTGATCGCCGGTCTCTTGTTTTCCAATGTGCAGTGGCCAGAGATTAGTCTGGCCGCTGAAGAATATACACCTGTCGCCAACGCCCCCAAACCGGACGTAACAGGTAAGTCGGCTGACAGTCCGATTGCGGCATTAAATAATACGTTCGTCAATATTGCGGATCGAGTGACGCCCTCCGTAGTCACAATTAAGACGAAACGCGTTATAAAACAGCCGCAGATGCCGGCCCCAATGCGGCAGTTTTTTGATGATTTCTTTGAGCAACGGGACATGCGTAATACGGTACTTGGCTCCGGGGTTATCGTGAAAGAGAACGGGTACATTCTCACCAATAATCACGTGGTGGCCCGGGGGGAAGAAATCACTGTCAAACTCAATAACGGTAAAGAATATCAGGCCGAAGAAGTCCTGACCGATTCCCGTACGGATATTGCGGTGATCAAGATTGATGCTGAGGGGTTGGATGCTATCGAAATCGGAGATTCCTCGGAATTACGGGTCGGCGAATGGGTGCTGGCTCTTGGCAACCCCTTTGACGAGAATCTGCAGCATTCGGTGACGGCGGGCATCGTCTCGGCCAAAGGCCGGACTGACGTCTTTAGCCGGAGACAAGCAGGCGATCTCATTCAGAACTTTATCCAAACGGATGCGGCCATCAATCCCGGGAATTCCGGTGGTGCACTGGTCAATCTCTACGGCCAACTCGTCGGAATCAACACGGCGATCGCGTCCCGGAGTGGCGGGAATCAGGGCATCGGGTTTGCCGTTCCGATTAACATGGCAACCGATGTTATGAATGACCTGATCCAGCACGGGAAAGTAGTCCGGGGATATCTTGGCGTATATATGCAACCGGTTGATAACGAAATTGCAAAGGCCATGGGATTGGACCGTCCACATGGAGCGATGGTAAATAAAGTTGCTGAAGGAAGTCCCGCTGCAGAAGCCGGATTGAAGGTGAAAGACCTGATCACAGCCGTTGACGGGGACCCGATTCAAAATCCGGGGAATCTGCAGAGCCGAATTACTCAGATGGACCCCGGAGAACAACATAAATTGACGGTGATCCGGGATGGAGAGAAAAAGACACTGGCTGTGACGATTGACGAAGTACCTGAGGATATGGAACAGCAACAGGCCTCGGCACAGGCAGCGAAAAACTTCGGAATGACACTCCGGAATGTGACGCCAGAACTTGCCGACAAGTTCGACCTGCCGGTTCAGACGGGCGTTTTGGTCGCTGAAGTCCAGCGCGGATCTCAGGCTGCGGAAAAGAATATCCGCCAGGGCGATATTGTTACCCATGTCGGCCGGCAACATCCGGTAAAAACCGTAGCAGATTTCAAACAAGCCTTACGTGAATATGATCCGGGGGATTCCATCATCCTGCGCCTCATGCGGGGAGACAATCTATTCTTCGTCGGATTAACGATCCCTACCCAGGAGTAGGGTAAACCATCTCTTGCACCCCGGTCTCTGATATGGCCGGGGTGCTTCCACCCCATGAGAACATTTGATAACGCAGTCTTTTCGAGAAGTCCAAAATTAGAAAATGAAAAAGCCACTGGAATTTTGGAATAGATCCCAATGACTGCTATGTACAATAGAGGATTCATTTTCTGGATATCCTTTGTCGGTATCCTCGTAAGTTTGAGTTGTTAGATTTATCCGCGTAGTTTACAGAGCTTCTGGATAAAAATAGGCAATTAATTGCTCCATTGGCGTCTTGCCCTCGATCCCTTTATGCGGCTTAACCAAATTATACCAGTTCACCCACCGGCGCCGTTCCTGTTTCCGATGCGCAGACGAATTGAAGTGCGTCTGACCATGCCAGCCTTCCATGAGTGTCCGGAGCACGCGCTCGGCCTTGCCATTGGTCTGGGGGCGCCCCACTTGCGTAAACCGCTGCGAGATCTCGGCCTCAAGACAGACCTGCATAAACCCATGACTTTGTATTCAACATCTGAAGAACTATATCCCCCAAAATCTAAATAGAATTTGGGAAGGATGGGCAAAATGCAAAACTTCAGCTACACCTAAATTCCCATAGAATCCTTATGAGCTTGACCCGTCCGGAGCGGCAATCAAAATAGAATAGAACCAACAACATTTATACATTCCAATGCTTGGATTCCTTGTTATCAATATCACATTTATTATGTGTATGAGACGTATCAGGATAGAGAGAGTAGTCTGTTTACAGCTGGGGTGTGACTTGAAGGAAAATTTTTCTATTACTATTAGACTGCAAACATGGGTTTATACAACCATTCGTATTCCTACTCCCTCAAAAAGATGGTGGCACAGGCTGTTCCAATTTCATAACCTATATTGAAACTAAAACCCAAAATTCATCATTATCGGGGCATACCATGCCTTACTCCATTGCATCAATGAATCCCGAAATCCAGATTCAGACGTTGAATTATGCGGCGCGGCAAATATCCTCCGAACTGGATATGGAACGCCTGGTGATGAAATCCCTCGATACCGTCGCGGACTTCAGCAGTTCCACATATATCGGGATGTTTAGTATCAAGGAAGAGGAGGACCGGTATACATTGATCGGACTGTATCGGGACGGGGAGATTGAATATCCCGACGAAAAGGTGAAGACGCAAAATACCCTGTTAGAGAAGATCAGTGAAAAAAGTCAGATCTTCAAATTCCCACTGGATCCAGCCAGAAAATTCCCGTATCCCTCGGATACGGAGGATACGGAAATGTCCTGCCTGTGCCTGCCTCTCGTGGGTGCACACAACCAACACGTCGGCATTATCACCCTGGCGCTCCCGGAAGTTCCCGAAGAACTGATGGCGATTACCTCGCCGCTGCGGGTTTTATCGACAATCATCGCGGTCGCAACAGAAAACGCCCGTCTGTTTAACCTGGCTACCATAGATGGCCTCACCGGTCTGTACGTCCGCCGGTATTTTGATATCCGTCTCCGGGAGGAAGTCTCCCGGCTCACGCGGCAAGCGGGGAAAGTTGCAATATTGATCACCGACATCGATCACTTTAAACAGGTAAACGATACCCACGGACACCAAAAGGGAGACGAAGTTCTACGGGAGCTCGCCAACTTGTTCCAGGATACCGCCCGCCAGGATATCGATATCATCTGCCGATACGGCGGCGAAGAGTTTGTCATCATCATGCCGGATACCGGGGTAGAAGGCGCCAAAGTTTTCTCTGAGCGACTCCGGAAAAAGTGTGAGCACCATCCATTCCCGGGAAATGATACCCCTCTCTCCATCACATTCAGTGGCGGGATCGCCGCAACCGATAATGAGAACCTTCTCGACACGGATGAACTGGTGCGCCGGGCGGATAAGAAACTGTACGAAGCAAAAGAGGCGGGGCGGAATCAAATCAAGGCGTGGGAAGAATGATATTATCGGCAGAGTATTGTTCTTCCTTATAAATATTTTTATCCGACATACTTACATAACCTGAATAATTCAGGCTAAAGGCTCACTCTTTACAAACAGCTGGTGCAAACCCACGAAAAATGATTACATCATCCACTCCGCAACCCGGTTCAAGGGTTGGAAGATAATGCATTTTGAGTATTTCGGAGAGGTCGGCTGGCGATATTGATCAATTATTTTTGTAACGAATGAGGGGAAGGATTTCAAAAGTATGAAACGTAGTATTCTTGTATTATTTACGTTACCGGTACTGCTGAACGCATGTGTAAACTCCGATCCGGGATCTGAGATATCCCGAATACAGATCTCCGAAAACGGCCGGTTTTTTATCCAGGAGGACGGCGAACCGTTTTTCTGGTTGGGCGATACCGGCTGGCTGCTGTTTAAAAAGCTCGACCGGGACGAAATAATCCGGTACCTGGATAACAGACAGGAGAACGGGTTCAACGTTATTCAGGTGATGGTGCTTCATAGCGTGTCCGATGCTATAAACGCTTATGGTGATTCAGCGTTAATCGATAATAATGTGGCCAGACCACGTGTTACTGAAGGAAACGATCCGGATGATCCGGCGGAATACGACTACTGGGATCACGTGGATTTTGTGGTGAAAGAAGCGGCCAGAAGAGATATCCACGTGGGAATGGTGCTCGTCTGGGGTTCCAACGTCCGCGCCGGCCATGTTGCCAAAGATGAGGCCAGAGATTATGCACGTTTCCTGGCAAACCGATACAAGGATAACCCCAATATTATCTGGCTGAACGGCGGCGATACGCGTGGGGATGAGAACACCGAGATTTGGAATATCATTGGAAAGACCCTGCACGACCATGATCCCAATCATCTGGTGACATTTCATCCGTATGGAAGAACGCAGTCCTCCATGTGGTTTCACGACTCAACCTGGCTGGACTTTAATATGTTTCAGTCCGGACACCGCAGATACGACCAGGACGACACAGCACTGGGCTACGGCGAGGACAGCTGGCGCTATGTACGCACCGATTACCGGAAGCGCCCGGTGAAGCCCACTGTCGATGGTGAACCGTCGTACGAGGGAATTCCTGAAGGATTGCACAACACGACCCAGCCATACTGGGACGCCGCAGATGCGCGGCGCTACGCACACTGGGGCGTATTCGCCGGTGCGGCGGGACATACCTACGGACACAGCGCCGTAATGCAGATGTACATGCCGTCCGACGAGGAGCCGGCCTACGGCGCCCGGGAATATTGGTGCGAAGCCATCGATGATACCGGTGCAGCTCAGATGCAGCATCTGAAAAACCTGATGCTGTCGCGTCCGTATCCGGAGCGGGTGCCGGATCAGTCTTTGGTCGCAGGCCAAAATGGGGAGAAATATGATTACGTTATCGCCACCCGTGGAAAGGATTATGCTTTCCTGTATACCTACACCGGGCGGAATTTTACAGTGAATATGGGGAAAATTGCCGGTGATCGGGTGAAGGCCTCGTGGTACGATCCCAGGAATGGAGAAATCAGTGAACTCGGCGAGTACGAAAACGCCGGTGAACAGGAATTTAATCCTCCGGAAGAAAAACAGCCGGGAAACGATTGGGTGTTGGTTCTTGATAGTATATAATTGAGGAAAGCGCTGAAGAATTCCCGATACCGGCAGAGTCGTGTTGCAGGGCTCTTCTGTGCGGGGTGGGAGTCTGTCTGTTCACAACTGTTTTCTCAATTTCACCATCCCTATATTACCTGACTATCTTTTGGGTAACGTCCGGAAGCGGTAGATAGAATTATGCCAGGTACTTCACATAAAATATTCGGCGTCGGACTCCAGCGGACCGGCACTACATCCCTGGACCGGGCACTCCAGATCCTGGGCTATCGTGCCATCCACGGGCCCTATGAACTTATACACGGGCTGGACAGTGAATTGCTGAACCAATACGATGCCTTCACCGATAATCCGGTGCCACTCCTGTATCAGGAGCTGGATCGTGCATATCCTGGCAGTAAGTTCATACTCACTGTGCGACCTTTGGAAGACTGGCTTGGAAGTGTGGAATGGCTTTTTACCCAAGGATACTCGACGTATCAGCGGGAGAAATTTCCGGAGATTCATCAGATTCATGAAGCCATTTACGGGCGTAAAATGTTTGACCGGGAAGTCTTTGCTGAAACCTGGCGTCGGCACAGGGAGGAGGTTCAAAATTATTTTCAGGACCGGCCGGGAGATCTTCTTGTTCTGGACCTTCATGAAAATTTTAATTGGGAGACGCTCTGTCCTTTTTTAGAGACGGAGATTCCAAACCAGAGAATTCCTCACCGCCACAAGGGGACAACAGTGCTTGGATGGAGTTCCCGGCTGAAGAATATGCTGTTTAAGGCAATATCTAAGATAGTCCCGATCGGGAGATGGTTATCATCCCGGCGCTCATCAACAAAGTAATATTCCATGGAATTTCTCAGACAATCCTCACCGGAAGACAGAGAAGATTTACACCAATCCCTATCAGATTATGACGCCGACGAAAGAACTCCTGAGAGGAATAAGCCGAATACTGATGGAGGGGTTACCCCCTTGGAGAAGCGCCCCGGACTCATGTGGTGGATTCGGCTGGTGGCCGGAATTCTACTGGTGGTCGTCATCGCCGCATTTGTCTGGCGCCAACGGGACCAGATCATCCGGCTGTCGGATATGGATTTCCGATTCTTCCTGGCGGTATTGCCTCTTCTGGCACTTCGATTATCGCTTATGAAACACAGATGGGGATACACGCTTCGGGAAGTCGGACGGGTGCAGGCTTCCTCCCGGCAAGTTTGGCGGTCACTGTTCGGAAGTATTACTCTGGGATTAATTACTCCCGGCCGCATCGGGGAATTGGTTATGGGCATTTTTTTTCCGCACGAGGATTTTTGGAACGTCAACAGCGCTAGCATAATCGATAAGGGATTCGGTCATCTGATAGCCTATGTGATTGGGGCGATCACTCTGTTGGTCCTTGGCCTGGAATTACTCCCAATTTCCGGAGCTACCCGGGTTATTTTTTATGTGTTGATGGGAGTAATCCTGGCTCTGATACTGGTTTTTGTTTATGATCCGGCAATTTTTGCTAAACTTCTTAAACGAGTATCCCGGATTTTCCCGGGGAAAATCCGGCAGGCGCTGGAGCCGCTGACCCGGCAGCTGACCGATCTGAATCCCGTGCAAGTGGGAGCCCTGCTCCTCATGTCCCTCGCGATTAAACTGATAGTCTATTTAGAGATGTATTTGTTGCTCAGGACATTTGGGCCGGCGCCGTTTGTTCGGGGATTTCTCGCATTTGGAGCCGCCCAAATGGTGGCCAGAACGTTGCCACTGACCTTTGCCAATCTGGGGATCCAGGAGGGGAGCCGGATCCTGTTTTTCAATCTCATTGGGGTTTCAAGTGCTATCACTCTGAATGCCTCGCTGTTGTTGTTTGGAATTAATGTGCTGCTTCCGGGGATTGTGGGCTATCGGTTCATCCCGGTGCGAAAGGGAGCCCGGAAGGGAGCTGAGGAGGAGTAACTCCCATGTTGATCCATCGTTCCTTAATACCAGAGAAATCGAATGGTGGAAATAAACTACAGGGAACTCACCCAGGATTTCCAGGCGGGATCCCGTCTGAACCCAGTCTCTGGACGGAGACATACAAGGCAGGGTTATGAACCCAGGGACTCCAAATCATCTCCTCACTCCAGGGGAGTTATACACACAGGTTTGACGAAATATTAATGTCGATGAGCGATTTTTGCCTATAACGATCGATATCATATGAATAACAAAACCAAAAAAAAAACGACAATTCAGTAGAGTAATCCATGGCTTATGATAAAGGTTTGGCAGAGCGCGTTCGATCTGAAATACGGGAATACCCACAGCACGAGGAGAAAAAGATGTTCGGCGGCATCGGATTTCTGATGCACGGGAACATGGCGTGTGGCGTCCATGGGACGGATTTGATTGTGCGGGTCGGCCCGGATAGATACAAAGAATCACTGGCGGCTGATCAGACAAAAGAATTTGACATGACCGGCAGACCGATGACCGGATGGATTGTAGTCATGCCGGCGGGCTACGCGGAGGATAAGTCGTTGCGCTCCTGGATCAGCCATGGGGTGGATTACGCGCTCTCACTGCCGCCGAAATAGGCAGGAGCCGCAACCTCCTCACCATCAGGTGGCAGGATTTTCGTGTTGATTATTTAATGTTCTGCCGGATTTAGAACTGGTTTCTTTTATGAGGTTATCACTGACGATAAGCAAAAAGGGATAAAACAATGCGAAATTTAATCGTGTGTGCGGACGGGACCTGGAATACGCCGGATCAAGAGGAAAGCGGTGTGCCAATTCCAACGAATGTGGTCCGGATATTTAACAGCCTTGCTGATGTGGACGATAATGGAAATGATCAGCTGAAGTATTATCATCCCGGTGTGGGGACAGAAGGCAGCTGGTGGGACAAGGTGAAGGGCGGAAGCGTGGGAGAGGGGCTGAGTAAGAACATCATGAGCGGATACCGGTGGTTGGGCGGACATTATCGTAGCGGTGATCGGATATATCTGTTCGGTTTTAGTCGTGGCGCTTATACGGTACGGAGCCTCGGCGGGATGATTTCGCAGTGTGGGCTTTTGGATTTGACCGGGATCCCGGACAATGAAGTCTGGACACGTGTGGAAAAGGCTTACAAGTTCGGATACCGGGAAAAGCAATCGCAATCCGAGTGGGCCGGAAACTGGAATTTCCATGCGGACAATGATGGGGATGGCCGTGTTCCCATTTACTTTATCGGGGTATGGGATACGGTGGGAGCACTGGGAATTCCTGATGACCTGGCGATACTGAATTTTTTTGACGATCGTGACGATTACTTGTTTCACAATACGAAGTTGGGGGATACCATCGTAAATGCCCGGCACGCGGTAGCCCTGGATGAAATCCGTGCGAGTTTCACCCCAACCTTATGGGATGAATCAGGCTCGGATGTCGACGTCAAGCAGGTGTGGTTCAGCGGAGTCCACTCCGACGTGGGAGGCGGCTACCCGGAGATTGGATTGTCAAATATCGCATTGCAATGGATGATTGACGAGGCTTCGGAACAAGGCCTCAATTTTCTGCCGGATATGGTTTCCCAGATTAATCCTGATCCCAGGGATGTGCTGCACGATTCTTACCGTGGCGCATTTAGCCTGCTCAGATCACAGCCCCGGAGTGCTCCTCAAATATCCGGGAAGAACCCTGCCGTGCATGAGTCGGTGATTGACCGGCGGGACACCCCACCGATTGCCCAGGCGCCCTACCGGAAAACCCGGACGGTTCCGGATAATGGCGAAGGCATCGAGCTGGTGGTGTACGCGGATCAGCCATGGAATCACACCAGAGTTTATCTGAAAGCGGGCGTGGAATATAAATTGGAAGCGGCAGGGGAATGGGTCGACCGTACGATTACCTGTGGCCCCGGTGGGGCGCATGACGGCAAATTCCAACCGGCGGAGATCGCACATCTCCTCGGGACGCTCTGGGGTAAGGCGGAGACACTGTTCCGCAACATCACCGGGAACCGGGAGGCCGAATTTATGGGTACCCGGCGGTACGAGAAGTATCCCTGGTTTTCGCTGGTCGGCGTTGTCGGCGATGGCGGGAATCCGACTGGGGACGGGACACCGGAGCCGCACAGCCATTTTCTCATCGGCGATGGCACCACTTTTACGCCGGCAACTTCCGGCTATCTGTATTGTTTTGCCAACGATGCCTGGAATTTTTACGGCAATAACCGGGGGAGTGTCCGGTTGCGGATTGCTCGATAATAATGTGGGGGATATTGTGGACCGTGGGTAAGATGCCGTGCAATTCGAACAATTCCGTTGAATACAAAGTAAGCCGTACGTAAAATAATGTCCGTCGTGTTCCCGTAATAAAAAGGACGCTGTATGACCACTGACAAAGGCTGGATTATCGCAGCACTGATTGTGTTCGGCATCGGATTTTACGCATTTGCCAACGGGATCCAGGTCTTTTTGAATCGAAATTTCCGGGCACCATTTTCGGGAAAACCGGTGGAAGGGAGTTTTGCCCTGCTTACCGGATTCGTCATGATAGTTGCCGGCGTCCTGGCTGTCGGATATTCCGGGTATGTATTCTGGACACGAATTATCATGTTCCTATAGGGTTGGCCCTACAGGATGCCGGATTGAAATTTTCCTGTGAAACAGGTTTTCGGAGGTATGACAATGTTTCGTATTAATCTCCCGCTCATAATGATGTTAGCCGCCGTATCAATTGTAGTCTCCTGCGGTTCTCCGTCCGTCGCTGAAAACAGGGCCGGAGCAAAGGAACTTCTCAAAACTGATCGGAACTTTTCGGAATTTTCCGTCCGGCACGGGTCGGCGGATGCTTTCCGGAAATACCTGGCCCCGGACGCACTCCTGCTCCCGGCCGGTGCAAACCCTATACGGGGACGGGATTCCATTTACGCCTCAATGGAGGGGGATACTGTAGGAGTACTCTCATGGACTCCGCGGGAGGCGGAGGTGGCACAATCAGGTGAAATGGGCTATACCTGGGGTGAATATATGTATGAGTATCCGAAACAGGACGGCACCGCCGGCCGATCTCATGGGAAATATTTAAATGTCTGGAAAAAGCAGTCAGATGGAACCTGGAGGGTGTTCATTGATATTGGCAATCAAAGTCCGGTGCCAACAGGAGGCGCGGACAAATAGCACAAACTAATATCGCAGTTTATACCGGGAAAATTTCTATATCTAAGTAAGGAGAAGACTGAATGAACTCACAATTTGAGCAGTATCCGGCAAAATTAACGGTCGATTATTCGGAGACATCCAATAAAGTCACCGTCTTTTTCCGGCTGATACTGGCGATCCCGATTTTGATCCTCCTGGGGCTCATACTGGGAAGCGGTGACAGCGATCCGAACACCGCCGATACCATCATTTATTTTGGGACCCCGGGAATTCTGTTTCTCCCGGCAATGGTGATGATCCTGTTCCGTCGAAAATATCCCAGGTGGTGGTTCGACTGGAACCTGGAGTTTGTCCGATTCACCGCCCGGATCGGTGCGTATCTGTTGCTTCTCCGGGATGAATATCCCTCCACAGATGAGGAACAATCGGTACACATTTCCATCCCGTATCCGAACGTCGACCAGGATCTGGACCAGTGGCTCCCACTGGTGAAATGGCTCCTGGCTATCCCGCATCTTGTGGTGCTGGCAATCCTCTGGGTGGCGGTAATTCTCTGCTCGGTATTTGCCTGGTTTGTTATCTTGTTCACCGGCCAATATCCCAGAGATCTGTTTAACTTCGTGGTCGGCGTCCTGCGATGGACGCTCCGGGTGGAAGCCTACGCTTTCCTGCTTACCACAGATGTCTATCCGCCGTTCTCACTACAGGAATGATAGAGGGAATCCGACCGTCACCGGAAATACATCGTCTGGGCAATATCCGACGGCAGGTGAGGAGAGGATTGAATTACAGGTGCAACCGGAGGAGGTGCAACACCGCAATCCTGTTGTGCTACATGAGTGCTCTGATTATCTCACCATTCAGAAAACCACGTGTATGAACACGTGGATGAATGGTTTTCTGGGCGGGATTCCGCCCCGACTCCGCCGAATGGCGAAGTCAAAGCAGGATCCCCGGCTGTAAAGCCGGGGGACTCCATTGTATTATCTGTTGACAAAGGATAGCTAAATTAATGATGATTTTGACAAGTGTAGTTTTTGGGGAAACTCAGTGTCTGAGCACCCGGATAGAATCCACTGAGTAATGTTTCTGCAAAAGGCATATTAGAAAAGACCATGAATATTTGAAGAAGTGCGAGTTCTGAGTTTCCTTGAATTTTTCGTCCCTTTTGTTTTAAGACAAAAGGGACAACAAAACAGGAAAGGTGTTTTCACCGATATTGAGTTTATGGTTAACTCGCTAATTCCCTGGGGCTTGCCCCAGGGAGGTTCATCCTTAACTCGTTGTTAGTAGCCATTACAAACAACTAACGGAGAAATTACGCGATGAAAGCGTCCGATACATTTCTTGCGGAGTTTTTCAGGAAAGAATCCGCCGGAGGAATCGTTCTCATCATTGCCACCGTCTTGGCAATGATTCTGGCAAATACGCCGTTTCAAACTATCTACATCGCCCTGATCGAAACACCGGTTACAGTGCGTATCGGCGCACTGGAAATCGCCAAACCGCTCCTGCTCTGGATTAACGACGGATTGATGGCGGTATTCTTTTTTCTGGTGGGACTGGAGCTCAAGCGGGAGCTGCTGGAAGGGCACCTTTCCAGTCGCCGGCAGGTGATATTGCCAGCGATTGGCGCCGTCGGCGGCATGGCTATCCCGGCGCTGATTTATGTATTTTTTAACGCTGGTGATTCGGTTGCGCTGCAGGGATGGGCCATACCGGCTGCCACAGATATCGCCTTTGCCCTCGGGATTCTATCCCTCCTCGGCAGCCGTGTCCCGGTGGGGCTCAAAGTCTTTCTTACCTCGGTAGCCATCTTTGATGATATCGGGGCAATTGTCATCATTGCGCTGTTTTATACCGCAAAAATATCCCTGGGAGCCCTGCTGGTGGTTCTGTGCTGTATCCCCGTATTATTTTTTCTGAATAAAAAACGGGTGGAGTCCCGGGCAGTCTATCTCTTTTTTGGGATTATCATGTGGGTGGCCATGCTCAAATCCGGCGTTCACGCCACACTGACCGGCGTCATCCTCGCACTGTTTATTCCAATGAAATCCGGGCGGGAACCGGGATTTTCTCCATTGAAGGAGCTGGAGCACGACCTGCACAGTCTCGTTGCATTTATCATCCTGCCGGTCTTTGCCTTTGCCAATGCCGGCGTTCCTTTGACAGGAGTGGGGATTGATCAACTCGTCCACGGTGTACCTGTCGGGATTGCGCTCGGACTTTTCGCCGGGAAACAGATTGGAATATTCGGTTTCAGCGTTTTGGCGATAAAAGCTGGAGCCGCAAACCTGCCCGAGGGAGTGTCCTGGAAGGCGCTCTACGGAACGGCGGCCCTGTGCGGCATCGGGTTTACCATGAGCCTGTTTATCGGTTCCCTAGCATTCGAGGAGTCCGGTGTCAACCTGTTGTTCGATGAACGCCTGGGTATTCTCATCGGATCCCTTGCATCCGGTATAGTCGGATATATAATTATTCGGAGCGCCCTGGGTCAGGATAACAGGTCAGCGTAAGTTGAAAATAAATGGGCCCGAGTGGCGCCGAAATCTGCGGCTTTCACGCCGGGCCGGTACATCGGCCTGGTTTTGGAATAAACCATAGCGAAGGAGGTGTGGAGGTGGCTGAGAACAGGGATGCTCCATTTCGTAGTGAACTCCGGAATACCGCGAGTACGCGAGCCGGATTTGTGCTCGCAGTCTCAACGGCTGTGATCACTCTTATTACCTTTGCGATTGCGGTAGCTACGCCGCCGCTGTCCGGCCCGTTTTGTCAAGGGAATTGTTTTGACTATCCCTATCTGGATATTCTCTCCCGGTTTCCCAGAGATTATTACTGGATGTATCCGGCGATGTTGTTGATGCTCGTTTTCGTCGGTTTTGTTGTGGCAATTCATAGCAGTACACCGGTGGAGAGGCGCTTTTTCAGTTTGACCGGGGTGGCCTTTGCTGTGATGGCATCCGGAATTCTGTTTACGAACTATTTCGTACAGGTGTCGGTAATCCAGCCCAGTCTCCTTGCGGGAGAAACAGACGGAATTGCGCTATTAACCCAGTACAATCCTCACGGGCTGTTCATCGCGCTGGAGGAAGTGGGGTATATCGCGATGGCAGTGGCACTGTTTGCTACTGCACCGGTCTTTGCCGGGAACAGAGTAGCAAATGCAGTCCGGTGGATATTCGTCGCGAATTTCGCCATCGTAGTCATCGCATTTATCCTGATATCGGCGATCCATGGTATCCACCGGGAGTATATCTTTGAGGTAGCGGTAATTTCGGTGAATTTTTTAACACTGATTATTGGCGGGGTTTTGGTGAGCCGCCTGTATAAGCGGGCGCTTACGGCGCTGGAACAGACTTCCCCGAAAGCGGGAGCAGGCGTCGGGTAATGGTGTACATCCTATCCGGCGATTCCTTACATTAATCACGTTGAAAAGAATTGGCACCAAGAGGAAACCACAGTCACTGTGAAACCGATGCGTCTACCAGCATGTGTTATGATAATCTCTGCGATAATCCTGGGGTGCACTCCGACTCATTTTCCGGAGAAAATGGAGATCAGCAATCCATGGCATTTCAGATACGATTCCACCGGCCGCGGTATGGAAGAGGAATGGTTTGCAGCAGATACTGACTTCCGATCCTGGCCGACGGTACCCTCCGGCAATCTCTGGCGAACAGACTACGATGGCTCCGGATGGTTTACACAAGAAATCTGGTTGCCGGAGCTGATATCGGACCGCGATCTTGCGCTGGTTATTACCTCCGTGGCCGACAACGCAACGGTCTGGATGAATGATTCATTACTGGCTATCCATAAAGGCCGGGGCGAACTCTTTTTCATGGATATTACCGACGTTTTTAAGCCCCGTGCAATGAATCGAATCACCATTTTCGTGGAAGATACCGGAGGACCGGGTGGACTTACCGGTAAAGTATATTTACAAAAGTATATCGAGGAATCGGAACTCATACGGTGAAATTCAGGATGTTTTATGATAACACCGGAATCTTATTCGTGGTGGAGAAGCTAACCGTTGCAGTCAATTTGACAAAGTACCTGCTGAATTTCATATTTATTAATACGAAGAAATTTTACCTGCTATATATTGTGCAAAGGCGGGTTTCAATGCTGAATCGTACAACAGGCAATACATACGGTAAAATAATGCGAGAGACATGATCAACTGAACACGCTAACACTTTTGTGCTTTAAAAAGGGTGATGAATCATGACAAATAACAAATCTCCGAGAATTACCGGAATCTCCTGGGGAAAGTGTGAGGTAGAAGGCGCGGGACAGTATAAAGATGCAAAACTGTGGCCGGGCGGTTCCCGGGCGTGGGATTGGAATGAGACTGGTACCAGCCATTCGCCGGGTGTACAGCAGGCCGACGTGGAAGAACTTGTCGAGCACGGCGCTCAGAAGATAATCCTCACCAGGGGACAGACTGGCAGGCTCAAGGTACAGCAGTCTACCATAGATTGGTTGAATGAGCAGGGCGTGGAAACGCAAATTATGAAAACGAAAACGGCCGTGAAAGAATACAACATGCTCGCCGAATCCGAACCGGTTGGGGCGTTGATTCATTCGACCTGCTGAAGTTCCAGATTATTCCCGACGATAACCGAGAACGACAACATATTTTCCAAAGATTATGGCAGATCAGACAACATCAATGACGGATATCATATCAGAAATCCTGGACGACGACGGCACTTATCCCAATAACGCTAAACTGCCGACGCTGATTTATAAAGATCCCCTAAATTCAGGGGGGAGCGTATCGGCCAGAGATTTCGAATCGCTTTTTGACCGAAACGACTGGCCCAGCGCTTGGAGGTACGGGATCTATACCTTCCATCATTATCACAGTACGGCGCATGAAGTCCTTGGCGTATTCCGGGGAGCAACTCAGGTCCAGCTGGGCGGTCCCAGCGGCATCATCGAACGGGTTGAAGCCGGCGACGTAATTGTAATACCTGCTGGTGTAGCGCACAAAAACCGGGGCAGTAATTCCGGATTTCGGTGCGTCGGGGGCTATGCCAACGGCGATTCCTGGGACATGAAATACGGCAAACCGGATGAACGACCCATGGCGGATGAGAATATCGCGAATGTAAATCCACCGGTATCCGACCCGGTTCATGGTGATGGCGGACCCCTTATGAATCTCTGGGGTAAGAACGAATAGCTTCTCTGTGGGCAACCGATCAAATTAGGTAAAATCGTTGTTATACAGGTTACTCCTCAATACATTTATATATCTTCCTGAATCACTACTCATCAGTTACAACTGACACGCTCAAGAACACTACACGAATTTTGGGTGGGGCAAAGCATACTGGACTAATGACGGAGCGATCGTCGGCTGCATTAGTCAGGGTGAAAAAACAGGCATAACACATCATCCCCATGCCGATTCTCCGGACTTTTTGCCAGTGAGACAGAATCCCGTGAACTAAAACGAAAGGAATTGAGTCATGACGCCACTACTTTCTACCCGGATCACCCAAACCTTCCAACGAAAACTTCTTTTAATCGTACTCGGATTTTTTATGGCCTTCCCCGCCTTTATAAATGCGCAATTGGAAACGGATAAAAACACCGGGGAGCCGGGTGTCGCCGTCCTTATGGTGGACACTGACCGAGTTATGAGTGAGGTGGATGAGGACATCTACGGGCACTTCCTGGAGCATATCAATCACTCCGTGGTGGACGGCTTGTTTGCGGAGCAGGTACGAGGGCGCGGATTTGAAGCCGACGATTTTACGACGTACTGGGAACCGATTGAAGGAAAAGGGGATGTCGAGGTTGCGACCGGTCTATTTAAGAACGGTGAACAGGCTATCCGTTTCATTGTCGACGACGAAACTGCCGGAATTGGCCAGGGACGATTTTATCTCGAAGAGGGCTATGATTATAACGGATCCGTCTGGCTGAAACCGGAAAGTGGCGAGGTCCAGGTCACCTACCGGGTAAAAGATTCCAGGGGGAATGCCGTTGCAGAAGTGCCACTGAATGTCTCGGGGAGCGAATGGCAGGAAGCGGAATACTCATTTGCCAGTGATATCACCGACGAACAGGCTCAGGTGGAGGTGGTTGCCCGTGGCAGTGGAAGCATTCTGGTTGATTACATCTCGATGATGCGGGCGGACATCCGCGAGGACGGCATGTTGCGTCCGGATTTGGTGGAGTCATTGAAGGGCTTGGAACCGACATTTCTCCGCTGGCCGGGCGGATCATTCGCTTCAATTTACAAATGGAAAGACGGAATTGGCCCACACGTCTCCCGATCTTACAACCCCAATGCAATTTGGGGCGATTACTCCGATTATTACGGTTTCGGCACAGAGGAGTTTATGGAGCTTTGCAAAAAACTGGAAACTGATCCGATGGTTGTGTTGCCAGCCACCACTACCGATCCGGAAGCAGTGCAGTACGCCATGGACTGGGTCCGCTACATGCTTGATCCCGCAGAGACTAAATGGGGAAAAATGCGGGCGGAGAACGGCCATCCGGAACCGTACGACGTCCCGTATATCCAGATTGACAATGAGCCGATGAATCACGGACTGAGTCCTGAGGAGTATGCCGAAATCGTGAACGTGTATGGGAGTCAGCTTCGGGAGATTCTTGCTGAGTTGTCGCCGGATACCAGAATCGTCGCCTGTGGTCAGAAACGATCCAACGATATGATTTGGAGCGAGCGGGTGATCGATATCGCGGGAGAGAATTTCGATATCCTGGGATGCCACAATTACGAATACGAGCCGGAAAACTTTAAAACCGGCGTTCGGCGTATAGAGAATTATCTGACGAAACTACGGGAATACGTGCGGAATTCGGACCATCCGGATATAAAGATCGGCGTCCTGGAGTGGAATCTGTCCCGGACTTACGACTGGCGAGCCGGACTACACGCGGCTGGCAGTCTTATCAGTTACGAAGAATTGAGTCCAATCGTGGAGATGAGTTGTCCGGCATTGCTTATGCGGAATACGTCTGACGATCCGACCTGGACGGCATTTATCTATCACGACCATGTCTCCTGGTTTCCCGGTTCCGGATACGTGGTGGAAAAGTTATTCCGCGAACATTATGCGCCGCTGCACTATTCATCTACATCCGGCACCTTCAGAAACTTGGATGAGAACAGCATCTATTTAGATCGGATTCACCAGCATAAGCCTGAAGACTGGATGCCAGGAACGGTAGATGCCATCGCTACGGGAACTGAAGATGGAAAGCGCATCGTCATTAAGGCGGTGAATTACGAGCCCAATGCAAATACGCTGATCTCAAGGCTGGAAGGTGCAAGAGTACCAGAAGACGCTACGGTGAACGTCTATACCATTACGGATGAACTCCATGCCAAGAATTCTCTGGAGAATCCGACCAGACTTGATCCGGTAAAAAGCACCATACCGTACTCCAGCGACCTGAGCATCGACATGGAGCCGTATTCGGTTAAACTCGTGGAAGTTATCGCACAATAGCGAAGTTAATTCCTTCCAATGAATATGAAACGTCGCCCGGAATATTCTTTCCGGGCGACGTTTTTAATAATGTTTAAACAGGCCGGTAGAAATATCTCGTTCACCCTTGCATTGAAAAAACATTTCTTCTAATATATACCAACAACTTTCCTGATTATAGAACATACCGCTGAGTAGTCTACTTCCACTTCAGATTCCCACCGAATTACCGTTCTTTGAAATCACTCAGATTTTTGGCTTTTGTATATTTGCTTTCAGGATAAATATAGGTGATTTCGATGGTAGAGATGTGAGCTATGGGAACAATTCAGGAAGTGAATATATCCAAATCCGATAAAGTATGAATGGCCTGATAAGGTCTTTTTTCAGCCGAATTTTTTCCAAATCACCTGATTCCGTAGAAAAATTCAACAGCCAGAAGTTCGCGGGTGTAAAAATACTCATCTGTTTTTTCATTAATTTATGGAAAAAGGTGAATTTGATCCGAATTTTTTACTTATCCTGTATTGATGATCTTTGAGAAAAACAAAAATAATTAAAAGAAAAGGAGGCAAGACCCACAACATTCCAATGATTGGATGGCGAGAGTAGATTAAATTTCGAATTAATGTTAGTTTTACCCAATGAAAGTCTCTATAAAACCCTGTTAAAAAGCGCTTGACGTTATATGCAAGATAGACTATACTTTATTTGAAACCTTTTATTACTTTTTTAAAAGATTTTTGATACTATTTGTTGCAAAATCCTACCAGATTGAAGATTGGATGGGTATTGATCTGAAATCTACACAGGAATCGTGTTACTAGTTCAATATCTGTGGGAGAGACTGATCTTCATAAGGTGTTTTAGCCGTTAGGGTAGAAGTATAAAATGAGGGAAACAAACCTCAACTCAGGGTAATATTGCCTGACAATTGTAATACCCAACGCTCTTAAAAATACCTAATACACTCCAATCTTGATGCAGGTCCTGGCATTGCATCCATGCTGGCAGCAGCCTGGATGTCCGGAACATGTGATTTTATAATGTCAGGGTTGTTTTTTTAATGCGAAGGCATTACCGAAACATTGACCATTATCGAACCTGGTCTGAATGCACTGATTATATTACACAAGGATTTTCATTCCGCAACGATACTTGATTCTGAAAAACTGAAGACTGTTTGAGCAAGCACAAGCCGGGTGCAACCTAGTCCCGACTAAAGAGTGGATATATCACACTACTCTAAACGATGAGCAGGGGGTTATTTTAATGGCGAAGCAAGTTATTGCACTAATTAGTTCTTTCTTTATTTCGGGACTCATGTTCGAAGTACAGGCGCAGACGGATATCCCGGATACTCACCCGAACTACGGATATTATCAATATCGGAATCAATTCTATAATGAAAACGCTACCCTGGGCTGGGCCAAAGATCGGGTAAAGGAAAACCTAAATCGTGGGGTCGTTGCCGTACCACGCGGGAATGACGAGGTATACGTTGGCTGGCGGTTACTCGCCGAGGATCCGGACAATATTACGTTTAACGTTTATCGGTCCTCGGATGGCGGAGAGAAAGTGAAGATTAATTCCGAGCCCATTCATCGTACGAATATCGTTGACACGGACGTGCCATTGGATCAAGGAAATAAATGGTGGGTAACCTCAGTTATTGATGGAAAAGAAATTATGCCCGAGGAGGGTCCCCCTCAGGACGGCGGTAGTGAAGCCCGGGGATACCAGACCATCTCACTGCGTAGCGACATCGATGGCAAAGGGATTCATAAAATGGGTATTGGGGATTTAAACGGGGACGGGACTTACGATTTTGTCGTAAAGCGTCCGGGCGGTCGAGTTGATCCGGGTCGGGCAGGCAGAAGTGAAGCGTCTTTTAAAGTAGAAGCTTATGATGGCCAATCGGGCGAATTCATGTGGCGAAAAGATTTAGGGTGGAATATTGCGCAGGGGACCTGGTATTCCCCAATGGTGGTCTTTGACTTTAACGGTGACGGGAAATCTGAAGTAGCGCTGAAAACGGCTTCCTACGCAGCGAGCCTCGAAGAATCTTTCATTAATGAGAATGACCGGATTATCGAAGGGCCGGAATATCTGTCCGTATTAAACGGTGAAACCGGCGAAGAAATTGACAAAACCGACTGGATCCCGCGCGGTAAGCCCGAACATTGGGGGGACCACTCAGGAAATCGTATGAACAGGAATATGTTGGGTGTTGCTTACCTGGACGGAAAAACTCCGAGTATCATAATGTTGCGGGGTATTTATGGCCTCCAGAAGATGCAGGCGTGGTATCTGGAAGACGGCAAGTTAGTGCAGGCGTGGCGCTGGACGAACCAGATGGCCGGGTGGCGGTATCAGGGGCAAAGCGGCCACAATATTGATATCGGCGATATTGATGAAGATGGCAAAGATGAGATTCTGTACGGTTCGATTGCTATCGATAACGACGGGAAAACCCTATGGAGCACGGGTTACGGTCATACGGATGAGTTTTATCTGACCGATGTGGATCCGCAACGACTTGGGCTCGAAATCTGGTATAGCTACGAAGATCCGCATCCACAAAACGGAATCGGGCTCTGGGATGCCTATCATAAGGGTGATCTAATCTTTGGAACGAACCGTCCGGTTGAAGATGATCAGGTGGATGAAGCGCTTGTTGCGGATATCGATCCGCGGTATCCCGGGATGGAATGCTGGGGCAAGCAAGGGCACTATTACACTGCCCGGGGTCACGTCATAAAGGGAGAAGTACCGCCGACAAGCGGAGATCGGACCCTCGTCTGGTGGGATGATGATCCGCTCCGGGAATTTTATAGTTACGAAAATGGGACGGTGGAAAAGTGGCGCGGTCCGATGCTGACAGGGGATATTGAAGGATGGTTTATAATGAGCGCTGACCTGTATGGCGACTGGCGGGAAGAGATTATCACCTATACTGATGACGCATTGAGGATATATTCGACCACCATTCCGACAACTGACCGGAGGATTTCCCTGATGCAGGATCCGTTATATCGCATAGATGTTGCACTAAATGCCCAGGGATATTATCAGGTGCCGATGACGAGTTACTTTCTGGGTGTAATTGGAAGAAATGCTGTAACAGAATAAGGCATAATCAGCATTGATTGCGTTAATAAATCAGGAAAAACTGGAAACACAGGAGATGGAGTATCATTGCTCCTGGACACTATACCATGTAACGGCATGGGGGTTCAGATAATCTTTGCTGGATCGCTTAGAGCGCAAAAGTTGCTAATGGGAGCCGGGTTGGTATGCATCCGGAGGGTACTGACGGTTAAGCAATACCAGTGATATAGAAATCGTAACTGTTAATGGGAGGAACAGTCCTTTCGCTAGATCCGCCGAATTTGTAAGCGAAATAATAAGGAGAATAACATGGGATTTCGTTATTTGGGTCGTCTATTAAGTGTATTGTTAATAGAGGTTATACTTGCCCTGCCACTCTTTGCCCAAACCGGGAAAATCGTCGGGCACGTCAGAGATGCAGACACCGGACAACCACTGCCGAGTGCAAATGTAATTATTCTAGGGACATCCATGGGCGCCGCTACTGACATGGAAGGAAGATATACTATCGTGAATGTAGCTCCGGGGGAATATGAGGTGCAAGCCTCGGTTATTGGATACGCCAAACTCATTAAGCAGGAAGTCATTGTCTCTGTCGACCAGATTACCCGGATTAACTTCAATCTAAATACCTCAAACATTGTTGGGGAAGAAGTGGTTGTGGTTGCTGAGAGAGAAGTATTGAATAAGGAAGTGCCTAATACCCAACAGGTAATAACAAACCGGCAGATGACAGAGTCTGCGGGCGTCCGGACTATTAACCAATACCTGGAAAAACAGCCCGGGATCACCGGGGCAAATCACCTGGAGATCCGTGGTGGCTCTGCCGAACAGACCGGCGCCATGGTAAACGGAATGTCCTTTGTCGATGTGCGCATGGGGCGCGCAGAATCCACCATTCCACTCAGTGCTGTAGAACAGGTGTCCCTGGTAACCGGTGGTTTTAACGCGGAATACGGGAACTTCCGTTCGGGGCTGCTCAATATCACGACGAAGAAAGGTTCGCGGGATGCATATCACGGGCGCATTTCATATACCCGGAATATTCCGAGGATGAAGCGTTTTGGTAAATCGCTATATGATCCTACGAATTATGGCTTACGGCCTTATCTCGACCCCGTGGTCGGATTTCAGGGAACGGGGAGTGGATGGCTCGAAGTTACCAATGGGGATACAGCGGAAGCCGAATACCTGAAGCAAGGCCATGCCTCCTTCGCCGGATGGAATGGATTGGTGAATTTCTACAACAACCAGTATAGCCCCTATGAGGATGCCACTCCAATGGATCTTTATCTGTGGGCGGCCTGGATGCATCAGACGGTTCCGAATTTTGAAAAACTGGAAGAACTTTATCCCGAAAAAACCCTTGAAGATCCCAGGTGGGAAGAGAAGAAACAGGCGCTAAGAGACCACGCGCATTTACCGGAAGGAGATCTGCCGGATTGGAATTTTGATGGTGGATTCGGGGGGCCGGTTCCCTTTGTTGGTGGTTTTTTAGGGGATATGACCTTTTACGTTTCCAACCAGACAATCAACGTCAACTATATTCAGCCTGTCACACGGCCTGCCGATTGGAAATCCACAACCCTCCTGACATTACGATCCAATGTAACGGATAATATGACGCTGAATTTAAATGGGTTATACCGGAAGATTAAAGGAATGGCCCAGATTACCAATACCGCGCTCGCCAATCCCTCTCTGGAGGCAAGGGGTGGATATATGTTTGAGAACAATATTGGTGATATCAGTGGGCCCGGGGAAACCTATTTCTGGCACCCAACTATGTTTCACCCCAAGGATCAGACTACCATTTCTACTGGATTAGAACTCAATTATGCCTTAAGCCACAAAACCTTCTGGGAATTTTCGGTCCAATACGCGGTTGATGATTACTTTATGGATACCGAGCGGGATGTACGCGAAGGCCTGAATAATGCCAAACGAGACCAGGAGACCTTGATTAATTTTGGTCCAATCTGGCTGAATGAAATACCCTACGGCCGACCTTTTGGTCTGAATACCGCTGGTATTGACACCGTCTGGAATCCACAGGATTCAACCCAATTTACGGTGTATGACGGCCTGTCCTCACTGTTTGGCGTTGGCCGGCGATTCAGCGGGAAAACGGGTGGATATTATGACAGATCTTCGGCACAGCAGTTTCGCCTGAAATTTGATATGGGTAGCCAGATTTCGAATTACCACTATATCAAAGGTGGACTGGAATATAACTATATTGACCTGAACAATGACATGTTTCAGTACGGATATCTGGATAAGGCGGAGCGGGAATTTCGATTCCGGCGGACCCCATCGATTGCGGCAGGATATATCCAGGATCAGATTACGCTGGAGGGTATGATTGCATCTATCGGTGTGAGGGTAGATTACTATAATTCAGGTGGTGATGTCTGGCCTACAGGAGCGCACTTTAGTCCCGAAGCATTTTCTACATACGAGGCCAGGGATCAGGAACTCCGTGACAGGCTGGATGCTGGTGAATCGGTTATCTGGAGTCGTTGGAATGCCGTGAACGATACCCTGCTTGACGGGGAATTACTCGAAAAAACCAAAAACCATCTGGCGGTTAGTCCACGAATCGGAATCTCTTTTCCGGTGACGGAACGCTCCAAATTCTATTTTAATTACGGCCATTTCAGGGCAACCCCTCCCTATTCAGAAATGTTCCTGTATACCATGAATTTCCGAGACGTCGGTCTGCGCAGCATCGGAAATCCGAACCTCGAACCCCCACGGACTATCCAGTATGAATTGGGTGTGGCCTATAACCTCCTTGATCAGTATCTGCTGAATCTGAGTACGTATTACAAGGATGTCACCGGGGAGAGCGGCAATATTACCTATCAAAACACCGCGGGCACAGTGAATTACGGCGGAAGAACGAACAACCAATACGAAGATATAACCGGATTTGAATTGAACCTTACAAAACAGGTCGGTGATTTTCTGACCGGCTGGCTAAACTACCGATATATGATCCAGAAGTCCGGGTATACCGGGCGAGAGGTGCTTTCGAACGATCCGGCCTGGAACCAGAACAACGGTCTCTACGAAAGTGAAGAGAGTCGTCCGACGGTCCGACCGGTTGTCGCCGGGAATGTTACCCTGCATACACCAACACAATGGGGGCCGTCTTTCGCAGGCATACATCCCATTGCGGGATGGAATATCAGTACAATTGGTCGCTGGGAAAAAGGCCCGACGTTTACCTGGAACCCGGCCGGCATTCGAAACGTGACGGATAACCTCCGGTGGCCGGACCAGTACAATTTTGATATGAAATTATCAAAACGCTTTGACCTCTTTGGCGTAAGCACGGAATTCTACGTGGATATTCTGAATGTATTCAATATTAAACAGCCCTGGATTCAAAATGGCTGGGCATTCAGGAACACTCAAGATTATGAGAACTACCTGGCAACCTTGAAACTCCCGATGTATGACGATCCACGATATGATACGCTTAGGGAAAATAACCCAGGCCTGTATGAACCGGGGAGTGATGAGCCGGGTCAAATGCGGAGTGCCGACAAGAAGTATATAAATGATCCGGACAACAAAATGTTCTTATATGGCAATCCACGCCAGATCTGGTGGGGCATTTCGATGAATATTTAATTGGCCTGACAATTGTGAAAATGATGGATATCAAACATTTGAAAGAGGAACAAGATATGATGGATATCAATATCAACAAATTTTGGAAGGGACACTATGCCTGGAAGATCACTCTTGTCCTTTTCGGGGCGTTTTTGCTCGGCATCTCCTCAGAGGTAAAAGCCGATGGTAACCTGGCGATTATAAAGGTGAACAAGGTTATAATGGGAGTCTATGACCACGGGAGTACGTGGAGACAAACACCAACGTACTCATCGGGTTGGTTCCCGGCTGATTATAATGCTCAGGGATTAGACTGTTCTTATGGTGCTTCGTTTGGACCGGAGACTTTTGGTGTGGCGGATTGGTATGGCCCAAGTGAACAATCCGGCGGGACTGAATGGCGCCAGTGGTCCTATGCGACCTTTCCCACATATACCAGTTCGTTCGATGAAGAAGAAATTGTGGTCGAACCGATGACGAATAGTGTTCGCTGGGATTTACCAACGAACCTGGCAAACGGTGTTGATGTCCAAATCAATTCGCACTGGGGCACTCCGGATCCGAGCAAACTGGTCGGGACCTCGGATCAGACTATCGAGGTCACATCCGAAAACCTCGTGGGTATCAACGTAAAAAGAAAACTGTTTGCCTGGAGCCAGGAAAACCACGATAACTACGTGGTGACTGAATATACCATAACGAATAACGGGGACAGTACCCTCAACGACTTTTACCTTGGCATGGAACAGGTGTATCATGGTGTTGAGTATGCAGTTGGGGATGATCCGGAAATCCCGGGTAACCAACAACCGGACAGGCGAACCTGGGCCCATTACTACGGATCTCGTCCCGGAGACAGTTTACGGATTTATTATGAATACAGCGCCGATGATCCCGATCTGGCGGGTGATCAGATGGGGCATCCTGTCTATACGCAGGACGGTCGGTTGACCATGAGTAATATACACTATTTTGCAGTGCTGCATGCCTCGGAAGAACCGTTTACCGATCCTGTCAATGATGTTGATGATCCGACTCAGCCGTCTGTTACGGCGTTTTACAATCCAGATAGAGTTAATTATACGCCGAGCGCAGGTGAGCTGCCGAATCTGGAGCCGGGCGATAACGGAGCAGGGTATGGGCTTCTTTCTGGACTGGCATTCACTGATCAGGAAGTTGAGGGTCAACATCCAGGATCCCACCACCGAAAAAATAATGATGAAATGGGGAATCCGGATTATTCCAATCTGGGAAACGGATTCGATAAAAACCACGTCTGGAACAGCCGGCATGCATCATTTGGCCCCTACGAATCCTTTGGAGTGGGCGAGTCCATTCGCATTGTGTATATCACGGGTATCGATGGACTGGGCCTGAAAAAGGACAAGGAGATTGGCGAAAAATGGCTGAATGACAACCTCGAAGAACCGCCGGGACTGCCGGATGACCGAACCGGGTACTTTCCGACTAATTTTGCCTTCCCACCGGATGCCACCGAAAAGGATAAGACAAAAGATCGCTGGATCAGTACGGTAATCGATTCCGTTCATCAGACCGTTTCCCGGGCTAAATGGAACTTCAATCATGACTGGCAGGTGCCGATGGCACCGCCGCCCACAAGCCAGGAAGTTGTTGGTACAGGTGAAGGAATTGAGATTACCTGGTCAAATCCTGAGGCCGAAGATATGCAGAACTTTGACGGTTATCGGATAATGCGAAGTGTCGGATACGCCGATACTGTATTTTTTGAAGAAGTGCATCGCACCGATCCGGCCGATAAGGCGGATGAACACTTCTGGGCAGATCCCAGTGTCGTATTCGGCGCTTCTTACTATTATTATATTCAGGCTGGCCTGAAGGTTCCTGCGGATGATCCGAATGCGCATCCCGATACCAGGGGGAAAACCATCTGGAGCGGACGGATGTTCAGTACCAATTATAATCCGGTTGAATCCGAACGAAAGGTGGGCACCAACCTGGATTCCATCCGGATCGTGCCGAATCCGTATAATCTGAAGGATCCTCTGTGGTCAAATTACGGGCTGCAAAATATAGACGATCCCAGGCGGATTATGTTTTTCAATCTCCCAACGCGGTGTACGATAAAGATATTCACTGAGAACCTGGATCTGGTGAAAACCATCGAGCATACAGACGAACCTGTCTCCACGGGTTACGAGAAATGGGACATGTTAACAGAGAATCAGCAGGCAATTTCCAGTGGGGTCTACATTGTAGTGTTTCAGACTCCCGAAGGCCAGGTTTCATATCAGAAATTATTTGTCGCTCGATAATTGAAAACCGGGAGAATGTAATGATGAAATTCATACGATATATTCTGATACTCATAATTAGTATCAGTCTTGGAACCTTTACCGTAGCTCAGGAAAATGTTGCGCCGGGCGTTGGTATGAAAAAGCTCGGCCAATCATCCATGAATTTTCTGCAAGTCAGCGTCAGCCCCCGGGCGAGTGCTATGGGTGAAGCCTATACGGCGATAGGAAAGGGAGCCGAAAGTATCTTTTATAATCCGGCCGGCCTCCCAGAGATGGAATCCCGCTTCGAACTCTATGCAACCACGACCCAATGGGTTGCTGACATTAACTATATGGCTGGTGTCGCTGCCTGGAATATGGGCAATGCCGGTGTGATTGGTGTGAGCTTCCTGACCGTTGATTACGGCGACGATAACATTTGGACAGGACTGGCCGAATCACCCAGTGATGAAAAAGGATATGTCGAATACGGTACGATAAATAATATCGGGGCGTATGCGATGGGTATCTCTTATGGTCGGAGCATTACCAATAAGTTTACTCTTGGTGGCAATCTGCGATTCGTAGGCCAGCAATTGGGGGAATCCTATCTTGAAACCGGGCTGGAGAAAAATGACGAAACCCAGATTTCCTATGATATGGGAGTCAAATTTTATCCGGGATATGAAAGTTTCCGGTTTGGGATGTTCATTCGCAATTTCGGCCCCAGTATACAATACGAAGAAATTACCTCCCAACTGCCGCAGGTCTTTTCCATTGCTGTGGCCATGGACATGTTGGATGTGTTTATGCCGTCAATTACCGAGACAAACAATTTATTGGTATCCACAGAATTCGTTCATCCGATTAATTATACGGAACGGACCAAAGTCGGGGTGGAATACAATTACAACAATATCCTGGCCTTGCGTGGAGGATATAAATTCAACACGGACGTTGAAGGATTCTCGGGTGGTATCGGTGTTACTACTCCTTCCATTGCAGGGAATACTATCGAGGTCGGTTACTCATATTCCGTGCTCGATATCTTTGATGGGATAAACCGCTTTTCACTGAAGGTCGTTTTTTAAGAGGCTCTGCAAACTTATACAACTGACCAGGAATAAGACAAATGTGGGTATTTAAATTCATTGATATCCAATTTGGAAAGGAGGTGCCACGGGAACACAATAAGAGGAAATAGACGATGTACCTTTTGTATGGAAAAACCAATAACGAAAACCGAGGAGAGAACAATGGTTAAACGGCTAGTTGTTTTAGTAATTTTTGCCTTCGTTGCCACCGTCGCAGTGAAAATATCTGCTGCGGAGATCACAACATATATGGGCAATGGCGCCGATACGTACCTGACGAATGATGAGCAGGACGATGATACTGTCGCTGACAGCTCTCACGGCACGGAAACGGAAATGAAATTCCGAAACCTTCCGGGGGTGAGGCTGAAATTGGCTTATGTCCGGTTTGATGTCAGCAGTTTGAGCGATATCAGCGTGAAAAACGCGAAGTTCAGTATGAACGTCACGTGGTTTAAAGGTGTCTCAACAACCCTTGGCATCTATGCGTTGATGGATGAAAGTGGAGATGACTGGGATGAAGCAAGCACCAGTTATAACACTGCCCCGGGCTTTATCCCCACGGATGATCCGGACAGTCCAACTCCCGTCGGCTATTATCAGATTGAAGGTGAGAAGTTGGTGGAAGTCGCCGTAATGCACTACGCGGATGACTCCCTGGGCTGGAATACGTCCGAAGACAGTTCCGCTTTTGATGATTTTATCAATAGCGATACCAACGGCCTGATTACCCTCTGCATAATTCCAAATAATGAGGACGATGCCGATTGGGCTATCTCGGCAAAAGAAGACAGCACCGATGGTGTCCTCGCACCAAAACTGATCTATGAAGAGGCCACCTCGATTGAAAATGAAGGTATTGTTCCTGCGGAATATTCGCTGAACCAGAACTATCCGAACCCGTTCAACCCATCCACGAACATCGAATTTACACTGCCTGAAGCAGGTCATACCTCGCTGGAAGTGTACAATGCGACAGGTCAGCTTGTGGAGACGCTGGTGGATGGCAATATGAGTCAGGGTACCTACACGTATACGTTTAACGCTAGTGCGCATCCATCTGGGATTTATTTCTACAGACTGCGTTCGGGAGACTTCGTACAGATGAAAAAGATGATGTTCCTGAAGTAGCACTCTCCCGGGTTTCTATCTGCGCGCACCGGATCCCGGTGCGCGCCGGTAGAACCTTTTAACATGGCAATTGCAAAAGAATGGACTATTCTGGAAAAAATATTTTTCTGCTTTTCTACAGTACCTTCTCTCGTTATGAGTAGTTGTTGGTTCTGGTTGAATTGCTGCAGGCTTCCTAATGCAATCCCCCAAATACATTCCATTATTTTAGGATGACAATTGTAGGCATTTCATTTATACTTCCGCGACATGATAATTAGACTCAGGGAAAATTTATAAAAAAATATTATTATGCATCATATGTACACAACATACCGGGAATAATCGCTACAAATGGAGAATACAATGATTACAAAACTGAATATCGTGGTTTTATTGGCAATCACACTGGGATTTTTTGGGTTAGTCCAGGCCCAGGAAATGGTGACAACCTTCGATGGAGATGGAGCCGACGCCTCCATATATAATGACGAGGACAAAGGCCCGAGTACTATGTCGGGAACCAGTTCCGGCCTGGAGGTGCGATACTGGGATGACGTCCGGTTTCGCGCTGCCTTTATGCGGTTTGATGTGAGTAACGTTTCCAGTACACCGGATAATGCCGTCATCGGTTTTTTTCCAACCTACGCCGGAAAGATGGGCCAGGATAGTTTGATCTTTACGATTTACGGCTTAACCAACGAGGCGCAGGATAATTGGGATGAAGGGTATTTCAACTACACGCTGGCGCCAGGATTTGAATCAGCTGCAAATGGCAACTATGCGATAAATGAGCACCTGGATTCACTGGCGACGATTACGGTATATTCTGACAGTACCGGCGTATTCCTGTACTCGGAGCCGAGCGCCAAACTCGATGCTTTTATAAACAACGATACCAATGATGCCGTCACGTTTGTGATTATTAGAACGTATTCGACCACATCTGATTACTACCTGATGAATTCCAAAGAAGCCGGAGAATTTGTGGCTCCGAGATTGGTGTTTCAGTCGGAAGACGGGGAGCCGGTTCTGCCCAATTTTTACCCCACTATAACCCTGAACAACCCATCTGACGGTGTCAGTTATGAATCGGATGAAACGATTACTGCGCGTGCCTCTGCCAACGATTCCGACGGCGAAATTGCCAGCGTTACCTTTTACCTGGACGACACAGAGATCGCATCGGTTACCGCCAGTCCGTTTGAAACAGAAATCGAGTTAGGCGATTATTCGCTCGGAAACCACACCTTTTACGCAACTGCCAGGGATGACGAAGCCGCGACTACCAGTTCTGATACCATAGAATTCGAAATAGTCCAGGGGGGTGGGGGCGGAAATACTTCGCCAGCCCGCGTCATGGAAAAACTTGACCGCGGATTAATCGCAATCAATCGCGGAAGTGATATTTACCTCTCCTGGCGATTGATCGGCAAGGATGTACAGGATTTAGGGTTCAACATCTACAGGGATGGCACGAAGGTTAACAGTGAGCCAATTACCGACCGGACGAACTATGTTGATACCGGGGGAAGCGCCAGTGCTACATACTATATTGTACCGGTTACGGATGGTACCGAAGGCACGGCATCAAAGACTGCTAGTGTTTGGGATAATTCGTATATCGACATCGACCTCAACCGGCCGACAACCGGGATACATGGAGGTACGTATTCCCCCAACGACATGTCCGTAGGCGATCTGGATGGCGATAACCAATACGAATTAGTCCTCAAATGGTATCCATCTAATGCCCATGATAATGCCCATGAGGGCTATACCGACCAGACGATACTCGAAGGTTTTGAACTCGACGGTACGAGTATGTGGCGGATAGAATTAGGGAACAATATTCGTTCCGGCGCTCACTATACGCAATTTATGGTTTACGACCTGGATAGCGACGGACAGGCGGAAATCGCAGTGAAAACGGCTCCCGGGACTATTGACGGCCAGGGGAATTACCTGAGCACCGGACCGGCAGCCGATGATGATGACAGCGCCGAATACGTTGACAATGATGGACGCATCGTATATCCCAGCCCGGAATATCTGACCGTCTTCGAAGGAGCGACAGGTAAAGAGCTACAGACAAAGTTGTACATACCCCAGTACGATTTTAAGAGTAATCCGGAGGGATTCTGGGGAGATGATTACGGCAACAGATCGGAGCGATACCTGGCTGCTGTCGGATATTTTGATGGGAAATCACCAAGTCTCATGATGTCCCGTGGCTATTATGAGGGTTACGTCCTGGCCGCATGGGATTGGGACGGAGAGAATTTGACCCATCGCTGGAGTTTCGAAGCCCAGCCCTGGAGTTCAGACCCGTACGGAGGGCAGGGAAACCATAACCTGTCTGTTGGTGACGTAGATGAAGACGGCAAGGATGAAATCATGTTCGGATCAGCCGCGATTGACGACGACGGCGCAGGCCTTTACACCACCAGATTAGGACATGGTGACGCAAGTCATCTCGGTGATCTGGATCCGGACAGGCCCGGATTAGAGTTCTATATGCCGCATGAGTGGGATGGGCCAGGCATATCGTTTCGCGACGCCGGGACAGGCGAAATTATCTGGGAATATGGCAGTAGCAGTGACGTCGGTCGCGGTGTGGCCGAGGATATCTCCGACGATTACCGTGGCGCCGAAGCCTGGGGAATGGGCGTCTACAACGCGAAGGGGGATCCAATCAACATTTCACCCCCGTCGACGAATTTTGTGATATACTGGGATGGAGACGTCACCCGGGAATTCCTCGACGGAAATCATATCGATGACATCGATAACGGGCGACTTCTGACCGCTTCCGGATACTCCTCCAATAACGGATCAAAAGCGACGCCGAATCTCAGCGCTGATCTGTTTGGTGACTGGCGCGAAGAAGTCATCTTCCGGAATGAGAATAACACCCAGCTCAGGCTTTATACCACCACCGATCCCTCAGATGTCAGACGCTATACGCTGATGCACGATCCGGTCTACCGGTTGGGAATCGCATGGCAGAACGTCGCATATAACCAGCCGCCGCATGTGAGCTATTATATGCCTGATAGCTCCTCGCAACCTAATATCATTTATCCTGATGAATATGTGGGGATTACACCGGAGCAGGGAGGAACTGGCTCTGTCATCAAAGATTTTAATTTGCGGAACTATCCGAATCCGTTCAACCCGAAGACGACCATCTCCTTTACGCTGCAGAAAAGTCAAACGGTGAATTTGGCGGTATATACCCTCCAGGGTAAGATGGTAAAGACACTGGCAGAGGGACAAAAGAGCGCCGGAAGCTACCGGGTGACATTCGATGGTAGTAACCTGGCGTCCGGTATCTATTTTTACCGTCTGCAAACCCGGGATAAAATCGTTACGAAAAAGATGATGTTGTTGAAATAAATTCAACCAATCGGATAATGAATTAAACGGGGGAGTGAACTGTTCGCTGCCCCGTTTTTTTTATCCCGCCATCCAGAAAACCACCCCGCCCTGGCGGGACTATGTATGGCTTTCTGGGCGGGATTCCGCCCAGACTCCGCTCAGTGACGGAGTCAAAGCGGGAACCCCGGCTGTAAAGCCGGGGGGCTCCATATCCAAACATAACGAAGATTTCGCCGGTGAGCCGGACAATAGCAGTTAAAGGCACCACAAAGCATTGGAAAAGCGTATTTGCCGTTGCGGAAGGTAATATCTTTTTCTTAGTTGGAATTCGGGGAAAAAGAGAGAGGTTCCTCAACTGCCCATTGGTTACATTTGAATGGGAAAATTCAATCACCAAGTTCAGGAGGAACCTCATGACAAAGATATCTCAAGACGAGTCAA